>CAYNGQ010000158.1:0-1992 GCA_964396735.1 uncultured Solirubrobacteraceae bacterium
ACACCGGCCTTTGGCCGGCATCCCCGTTTCGACCGAAGCCGGGAGACACCGGCCTTTGGCCGGCATCCCCGTTTCGGCCAGCGCGTGCACGGCGGCGAGGGCGCCCAGCGCGTTTGCCACGTTGAACTGACCCCGCAGCGGCAGCGACAACGCACGTGTACCCGCCGGGGTGTCCAGCCGCAGGCGGCAACCGTCGTGGCCCACCCGCACGTCGTGCGCCCGGTATTGGGCGTCACGCTCGACCGCAAACGTCACCGCCTCGGGCAGCTCGGCCGCCAGGCGCCGCCCATACGGATCGTCGAGGTTCACCACGCTCACGCCCGGCGGAGTGGGTACGAACAGCCTGCGCTTGGCCTGGAAGTACTCCTCCATCGTGCCGTGAAAGTCGAGGTGGTCCTGCGTCAGGTTGGTGAAGACCGCCGCCGCGAAGCGCACCCCGTCGGTGCGACCCAGCGCCAGCGCGTGCGAGGACACCTCCATCGCACACGCCCGCTCGCCGCCGTCGAGCATCGCGCGGAAGTCCGCCTGCAGGTCGATCGCCTCGGGAGTCGTGCGTTGCGCCGGACGCTGCTCCCCACCGACGATCGACGTGACCGTCCCCAGCAGGCCGCACCGGCTGCCGCTCGCCTCCAGCAGCGCCCTCACCAGGAACGCGGTGGTGGTCTTGCCGTTGGTGCCCGTCACCCCCACCACCCGCAACTCTGCGGTCGGGTCTCCGTAGAAGCGCGCCGCCACCGGCCCCATCGCCGCACGCGCCGACTCCACGGTGACCTCCGGCACCCCTTGCCCCAGCGGACGCTCAACCACCAGCGCGGCAGCTCCCGCCCGCACCGCCTGCGCGGCGTGGTCATGCCCGTCGCTGTGCTCGCCTGGCACGCAGAAGAACAGCGCACCCGGCTCCACCCTGCGACTGTCGTACGCGAGGCTCGCGATCTCCACCTCGGCGGCATCGCCCGCTGGCCGATCTTCGATCGGCCCACTCGCGCCCAGACCCGCGGGGATCAGATCCGCCAGCCTCATCGAACCGCGTCCCTCAACCTCATCTGCAGCGAACCTCGTAGTGGCACACGTCGTCGTCCTCGCATCGGCTCTGAGTCTAGTTTCGGCCCCCGACGCGGCCGGTGGGTTGGATCGAGAGCGGCTCGAACCGCAGACGATGGCTGGGTCCAGGCAGCTCAAACAGCGGGCGGTGGCCGGATGGAGGCAGCTCAAACAACGGGCGGTGGCCAGAGGGAGGCAGCTCAAACAGCGACCGGAGCCGCAGGCTCAACCGCGGGCGACCCCGCTCTGGAGAACTCCAGCGCGTCGTCCTCGATCGCGCCGCGCTTGAGGCTGAGGATGTCGAGCGCATAGTTCTGGTAGAGGCGCCACGGCGCCCTCGCGCCCTGCTTCGGGAACTGGTCGATCGTGCGCTGGATGTAGCCGGAGGAGAAGTCGATGAACGGCAGCTCCCGCACCGTGGGGTCGCGGCGCGCGGTGCACATGTCGTACCCGTGCGCCGCCATGTGGTTGAGCAGCCGGCACACGTATTCGCAGGTTAGGTCGCACTTCAGCGTCCACGAGGCGTTGGTGTAGCCCACGGTCAGCGCGAGGTTGGGCACACCACTGAGCAGCATCCCTTTGTAGCTCATCGTCTGCGCCAGCTCCACCTCGCGGCCATCGACGGCGATCCCCATGCCGCCGAATATCACGAGGTTCAGCCCGGTGGCGGTGACAACCAGATCGGCCTCCAGCTCAGCCCCGGAGGCCAGCCGGATGCCCCGCTCGGTGAAGCTCTCGATGCGATCGGTCACGACCGAGGCGCGCCCCAAAGCAATCGCCTTGAAGAGATCGCCGTCAGGCACCAGGCACAGGCGCTGGTCCCACGGGTCGTAGCGGGGTTTGAAGTGGGTGTCGATGTCATACCCGGGCGGCAGCTGCCGTTCGAGCGCTTTGCGCAGCAGCGCCTTCATTGCCGATGGCCAACGCCGCGCGAGCTGGAAGCTCGCCATC
>CAYNGQ010000159.1:0-5617 GCA_964396735.1 uncultured Solirubrobacteraceae bacterium
CTGCGGGCGCTGCACTACGACCTCTCGGTGGTGGGAGCCCTCGGCGACGTGGTGGCCCCTCCCTACGACGTGATTGACGCCGCACAGCGGGCTGCGCTGATCGCGCGCTCGCCGTTCAATGTGGTGGCGGTGGATCTCCCCCGGGCGCCCTCCGCGGGCAAGGGCGGTGCCGATGGGCAGGAGAGCGTTGCGAGCGAGCTCGCCGATCCCTACCGGACGGCGGGAGAGCTGTTCGAGAGCTGGCAGCTGCAGGGCGCTGTGGTGCGCGACTCGCAGCCCGCGATCTGGGCGCACACGCAGCAGTACACCGGCCCCGACGGGGTGGTACAGACCCGGCGCGGGTTCTTCTGCCGGGTGCGCGTCGAGGAATACGGGCCGGGGCGGGTGCGTCCGCACGAGCGCACGCACCCGGGTCCGAAGGAGGACCGGCTGCGTCTGACACGCGCCACGCGCACCAACATGTCGCCAATCTTCTCGCTCTACTCCGACCCCGCCGGCGCGGCGTGGGAGGCGCTCGAGCCCATCACAGCGCAGGCGCCGTGGGGTGAGGCGAGCGACGCGGAGGGCACCGTCCACCGCCTGTGGCGGGTCGCGGACGAGGCGGTCATCGCCGCGGTGCAGGCCGCCGCGCGCGACTCCGAGTTGCTGATCGCCGACGGCCACCATCGCTACGAGACCGCGCGCGCCTATGCGGAGGAGGTGGGCGGAGAGGGCGAGCACCGCTACGTGCTGATGTGCTTGGTGGCGCTCGAGGATCCGGGACTCACGGTGTTCCCCACCCACCGGCTCGTCAAGGGCCTCGACGCCGCACGCCGCGCGGCGCTTGAGGAGGCGCTGCGCCGTGACTTCGACGTCGCGGAGGTGCCGCTCGAGCGGCTTGCGCCGACGCTCGGCGAGGCGTCACCACCCACGACCGGCGACGTGCCGCCGCAGCTTGCGTCGGTACCCGATGAAGGCCTGCTGCAACTCGGCTACATCGACTCTCGGTCGCAGCGCCCGCTGCGGCTGACGCTGAAGAGCCAGGCGATCGCCGATGCGGCTCTGCCCGGCTTCTCCGAGGCCTACCGGCGCCTGGACACGGGCGTGCTGGAGGCGCTGCTGTTGAAGGGCGCGCTGGGGTTCTCCGACGAGGACATCTCCCACCTGCACGACTTCCGCTACGCCCGCGAGACCGGCGAGGCGATCGAGCTGGTGCGGAGCGGCGAGTACGACGTCGCCTTCCTGATGCGACCAACCCCGGTGGGGCAGGTCAGAGACGTTGCGGCGGCCGGCGAGAACATGCCGCCGAAGTCCACTTTCTTCTTTCCCAAGCTGTTGACAGGGTTGTTGTTTAACCATCTTTGACCGGTATTCGACACCTTTGGAAAAGGTCCTTACATAACTACCATCTGTGGTGGAGGGGTAAGTAGATTGACGACCGGATCGGAAAGGCGTAGAGCGATGAAGGCGATAGCGAAGCGCAGCGATGGGATGTTCAGGCACAGCGTGCGGGTACGCGACCACGAGCTCACGATCGACGAGGGCGCCGAGGCGGGCGGCGAGGATGCCGGCCCCGATCCTCAGGAGCTGCTGGCGGCGAGCCTCGCGTCATGCACGGCGATCACGCTGGAGATGTACGCGGCCCGCAAGGGCTGGGAGATTGGGGAGGTGGAGGTGGCGGTGGAGTACACCCCCGCCGAGCGGGGCTGCCCGACGCGGTTTGAGCTCGTGGTAGGGTTGCCCGAGAATCTCCCCTCCGAGCAGGTGGAGCGCCTGCGGGTGATTGCGGCGAAGTGCCCCGTTCACCGCACGCTCGACGGGGAGGTGATGTTCGAGGAACGCCTCGAGCGGATCGCTCCCCTCCAGCCCGCCTCGAGCGCGGCGGCTTAGGCGCCCTGGCCACGCCCGCGGATCAGGTTTCGGCGGCGGTGCTGGTGCCGCTGTTCCGCGACGCGGGCGGCGAGCCCCACGCGGTGCTCACCCGCCGCCGCGCCGACCTGCGCCGCCACGCGGGCGAGATCTCCTTCCCCGGCGGGCGACGCGATCCCGAGGATCTCGACCTGCGCGAGACGGCGCTGCGCGAGGCCGAAGAGGAGATCGGCTTGGCGCGCACGGAGGTGAGGGTGCTCGGGGAGCTTCCCCCCGTCTCCACGTTTGTGACCGGCTATCTGATCCACCCCTTTGTCGGGCTGATCCCCACCGCGCAGAGCTGGCGCCCGTCTCCGCGCGAGGTAGATGCCGTGTTGGAGCTGCCGCTGCGCGCGCTGCGCGAGAGCAAGACGCGCACGCCGATGGAACGCCGCGGGATCTCCTTCGAAACCGACGCTTACATCGTCGCCGAGCACCTCATCTGGGGAGCCACCGCGCGAATCCTCGACGACCTCTACGAGCACATCGACACGATGCTGCCCGCCGGGGCGATGCCCCTTTAGGGGGCCAGCATCGAGGACAACTCCCCGCTAGCTTGCTCCAGCCAGCGGGGCATATCGGCAGGATTGGTGTTCAGGATGGCCAGCGGGATCGCGTTGCGCTGGGCAATCTCTTGCGCGATCCGCTCACCCTCGGCCAGGGCGCCAACGGGCATTGAGGACCCGGCGGTCTCGTAGATGAGGCCGCGCACAGTGGAGTCGATTGCGCTCTCCAGGAACGCGCGCAGGCGGTCGCTGTGCAATGCCACCAGCCGCTCTTCGGGGCCGGTAGCGCCGCCCAGCAGCCAGCAGGCGATCGTCACTCCGTCCAGTACACCGCGCAGCGTGCCGAGGCGGTTGGGGTCGCCGATCCAGCACTCCGCGCCGGCCGCCTCGATCTCCGGGCGGCGATCCTCGGTGCGGGTGACGATGCGCACGGCATGCCCCTCGCGCCCAGCCTCCTCGGTCAGCCGCAGGCCCCGGCAGCCGCCCCCGACGATCAGCAGTCGCGCCACCGCCGGAGCCTATCCGTACCCTGAAAAAACAGCGTACCCTGAAAAAACAGGCGCCGCGGCCATCGTGGCCACGGCGCCCCTGTGAGGAGACCGGCACTGAGCTTTGGCCTTCATGCCGAGGCTCACTCGAGCGCCACCGGAGAGGTATGGGTAGCGGCGCTCGAGCAAGCTCCGGCAGCGAGACGTTCAGCCTTGTCTGGCTCCCCCCTGCCTGTCCCTCGGGTAGATCCCTGCCATCCACCCAAATGAAAACACAAAACGAGAGTCTTGTCAAGAGGGATATGTCAAAGGCAGTTTTTTTGAGTTGGACATGGCGTCCAATAGCGACCCACGAGTCAGACGTGCGAGCTCGAGAAGGGGATGGGCCCAAGTCTCGCCAGCCTCGAATACCATCCGGCGCCAATGGCCGAGCCCGAAGACATCGTGAGCATGGACAAGATCGTGGCGCTGTGCAAGCGCCGCGGCTTCATCTTCCCTTCCTCGGAGATCTACGGAGGGGTGGGCTCCACCTACGACTTCGGCCACTACGGGGTGCTGCTGAAGGGCAACGTCAAGGCCGAGTGGTGGCGCGCGATGCTGCAGGAGCGCGACGACATCGTGGCGCTTGACTCGGCGATTCTCCAGCACCCGCGCGTGTGGGAGGCATCCGGGCACCTCGCGGGCTTCACCGACCCGCTGGTGGACTGCCGCACCTGCGGGCAGCGCTTCCGCGCCGACCACCTCGGCGACCTGCAGTGCGGGCGCAAACCCTCCAAGCACCCCGGTGAGGCCGAGGAGTGCGACCTGACGGAGGCGCGCGACTTCAACCTGATGTTCGAGACCACGATCGGCCCCGTCAAGGAGTCGGGCTCCACCGCCTACCTGCGCCCCGAGACCGCCCAGGGGATCTTCATCAACTTCAAGAACGTGCTGCAGTTCTCGCGCAAGAAGCCCCCCTTCGGGATCGCGCAGATCGGGAAGTCCTTCCGCAACGAGATCACCCCCGGCAACTTCATCTTCCGCACGCGCGAGTTCGAGCAGATGGAGATGGAGTATTTCGTCCCCCCAGCCGAAGCCCAAAAATGGTTTGAGCACTGGCTCTCCGAGCGGATGCGCTGGTACACCGAGCTCGGCCTGCGCCCCGACCACCTGCGTTTGCGCGCGCACGACCCCGACGAGCTCTCCCACTACTCCTCCGGCACCAGCGATGTCGAGTACCTCTTCCCCATCGGCTGGTCGGAGCTGGAGGGAATCGCCGACCGCGGCGACTTCGACCTCACCCAGCACGCCAAGTTCTCCGGGGAGAAGCTCGAGTACTTCGATCAGGCGACGGGTGAGCGCTACGTGCCGCACGTGATCGAGCCGGCGGCGGGGGCAGACCGGGCGACACTGGCGTTCATGGTGGACGCCTACGACGAGGAAGTCGTCGAGCGCGAGGGCACGGGCGAGGGCGAGCGCCGCACCGTGCTGCGCCTGCATCCGCGTCTCGCGCCCGTGAAGGTGGCCGTGCTGCCGCTCGTCAAGAAGGATGGCCAGCCCGAGCTCGCGCGGGAGGTGTATCGCGCGGTGCGCGGTTTGGTGCAGGCCGAGTACGATGACGGTGGGGCGATCGGCAAGCGCTACCGTCGCCAGGACGAGATCGGCACCCCCTTCTGCGTCACGATCGACCACGACAGCGTCACAGATGGCACAGTGACCGTGCGTGATCGCGATTCGCTCACCCAGGAGCGCCTGCCGGTCGAGGGGCTGGCGCGGGAGCTGCAGCGGCGGGTGCAGGCGCCGTGGACGACGCCGAAGCTGAGCAGTCCCCAAGGCGCGGGGCCGGAAAGTTGAACACGATCGTCCAGCCTGGCGGCTGGATGGGCAAGGGAGCGACATGGACTTCGATTTGACCGACGAGCAGCGCCTGATCCGCGACACCGCGCGGGAGTTCACCGACAAGGAGATCGTCGAGCGCGCGCGCGAAAACGCCCGCAACCACCACTTCGACCTCGACCTCGTCAAAATGATCGCCGACCAGGGCTACCTCGGCGCGATCGTCCCCCGGGAGTACGGCGGCGCCGGCCTTGGCTACCTCGACTACGGCCTCGTCGTGGAGGAGATCGGCCGCGGTTGCTCCTCCGTGCGCACCGTGATCTCCGTGCAAACCTCGCTGGTGTGCTCCGCGATCCTCAAGTGGGGCACCGAGGAGCAGAAGCACCGCTACCTGCCCAAACTCTGCTCGGGGGAGTGGCTGGGCTGCTTCGGCCTGACCGAGCCCGACACGGGCTCCGACGCCGCCAACCAGCGCACCCGTGCCACCAAGACCGACTCCGGCTGGCGCATCAACGGGGCGAAGATGTGGATCTCGATGGGCAACTACGCGAAGCTCGCGCTGATCTTCGCCCAGACCGATCCCGAGAAGGGCCATCGCGGCCTCGCCTGCTTCCTCGTCGAGACCGACCAGCCTGGCTTCCAGCCCCAGACGATCGAGCACAAGATGGGCCTGCACGCCTCCGACACCGCTTCGATCTCCCTCGACGACGTCGAGGTCGGCGAGGACGGCGTGCTCGGAGAGGTCGGCGACGGCTTCAAAGTCGCGATGTCAGCCCTCGACTCCGGGCGCTACTCCGTGGCCGCCGGCTGTGTCGGCATCTGCCAGGGGTGCGTCGATGAGTCGGTGAAATACGCCAAGGAGCGCCAGCAGTTCGGGCGCCCGATCGCAAGCTTCCAGCTCGTGCAGGCGATGATCGCCGA
>CAYNGQ010000160.1:0-2911 GCA_964396735.1 uncultured Solirubrobacteraceae bacterium
CCTGGGCGTGGATGTGCTCGGGGTGGTGCGCCCCGAGGCCGTGCAGGCGGTGGCGGCGACCCGCAGCGGGCGGATCGGGCTGCTGGCGACGCCCACCACGGTCGCCAGCGGCGCATACGAGCGCGCGGTGCAGGCGGTGGACCCGCACGTCACGCTCACGGCGGTGGCGTGCCCGACGCTCGCGCCGATCATTCAGGCCGGCGCGCAGTTCGACGAGCGCGTCGTGCAGAGTGTGCGCGAGGCGTGCGCCCCGTTGAAGGCAGCCGCGGTGGACACCGTGATCCTCGGCTGCACCCACTACCCGCTGATCGCGCCGATGCTGCAGCGGATGCTCGGGCCGGGGGTGACGCTGATCACCTCCGGGGCGGCGCTCGCGCGCCAGGTCGAGCATGCGCTCTCCACGCGCGACCTGCTCAATCCGCGAGCAGGCGAGGGCGCCTACAGCTTTCTCTGCACTGGCGACGTGGAGACGTTCAGGGAGCAGAGCACGCGCTTCCTGCAGATGCCGCTCGGCCCGGTCGAGCAGGTGCACCTGGCGGCGGCGGAGGCGGTGGCGTGAGCCGCGCGCGCAGCTACGACCGCACGCCCGACGGGCTGCGCCCGGTGACGATCGAGCCGGGCTTCATGCGCACCGCGACCGGCTCGGCGTTGATCTCCATGGGCGAGACGCGCGTGATCTGCACCGCCTCCGCGCAGGAGAACGTGCCGCGCTGGATGGCCGGCAAGGGCCGCGGGTGGGTGACGGCGGAGTACGGGATGCTGCCCGCCTCCACGGGCGAGCGCAAGCAGCGCGACGCCACCCGCGGGCGCCTCGACGGGCGCTCGGTCGAGATCCAGCGGCTGATCGGGCGCGCGCTGCGCGGCGTGATCGACTTCAAGGCGCTGGGGGAACGCACGATCTATCTCGACTGCGATGTGCTCCAAGCCGACGGGGGCACGCGCTGCGCCTCGATCACCGGCGCCTACGTGGCGCTCTCGCTGGCGTGCGCCCGCCTGGCAGAGAAAGAGGCGTTCGAGCGCCCTCCGCTCACCGGCTCGGTGGCGGCAGTCTCCTGCGGGATGGTCGACGGGGTCGCGCTACTCGACCTCGACTACGCCGAGGACTCCACCGCGGAGGTCGACGCCAACGTGGTGATGACCGGCGAGGGCGACCTCCTGGAGGTGCAGGCCACCGCCGAGCGCACCCCGCTCTCGCGCGCCTCGCTCGACGAGCTGCTGGCTCTGGCGGCGGGCGGGATCGAGCAGCTGCGCGCGGCGCAGGAGCGGGCGATCGCCCCCACGGCGGGCTGATGCTCTTCGTGGTCGTCTTGCGGAGCTTGATGCCGGCAAGCGGTCGCACCAGCGTCCAAGGAGCTGGAGCGCTCCTCCCGTGAGGCTGCTGCTGGCGACCCACAACGAGCACAAGCGCCGCGAGCTCGGGCGTTTGCTGCCCGACCATGAGATCGTGTTGTTGCCCGCTGCGGTGGAGCTCCCTCCCGAGGATGGGGAGACGTTTGCCGAGAACGCGCTCGGCAAGGCTCGCGCCGCCGCCGCAACCACCGGCGAGGTGACGATCGCCGACGACTCCGGGATCGAAGCGGCGGCGCTCGGCGGCGCCCCGGGGGTGCGCTCGGCGCGGTATGCCGGGGAGCGCGCCACCGATCAGCAGAACCTCGAGAAGCTGCTGCGCGAGGCGCCGGCGGGCAGCGCCCTGGCGTATGTGTGCGCGCTCGTCTATGTGGACCCCGCCGCGGGGATCGAGCGGCTGTTCGAGGAGCGCTGCACCGGCCGTCTCGCCGCGGCGCCGCGGGGGGAGGGAGGCTTCGGCTACGACCCCGCGTTCCTGCCCGACGACGGCCCTCCGGATTTGACGATGGCGGAGCTGAGCGCCGAGCAGAAGGACGCGATCAGCCACCGCGGCCGCGCGGCGCGGGCGTTGGAGGGGTGGCTTCACGCAGGCACGCCGGCGGATTGACTGCATGCGGCCTGCCACGCGGCGGCCAGGGTGGCTGGCTCAGAAAAGATTGATCGCCGCCGAGGCCCCCACTGCCACCGACAGCACGGCGTAGCCCGTGTAGCCGGCGAGCAGCAGCAGCGCGGCCGTCAGCAGCGCGATCAGCACGGTCACGATCCAGGCTACGTGGGGGAGGTCCATCGACGGAAGTATTCTCGCAGGGAGATGGGCGGCTTCGGCGACACACTGGCGGCGCGCGTGGCCGAGCGCGAATCGCAGATCGTGCTCGGCCTCGATCCCGACCCCGAGGCGCTGTGGCCGGGGGTGCACGACGCCGCGGCGATCCCGCCCGCGGAGCACCTCCAGAGCCCGCGCGTGGAGCAAGCGCCGACGACGACACAGGCCGACCGCGCGCCGACATGGCGCACGGCGGTGGCGACCCGCGTGCACTGCTGCGCGCTGATCGACGCCGCGGGGCCGGCGTGCGTGGCGGTGAAGCCCCAGCTTGCCTGCTTCGAGCGGCTGGGGGCGCCCGGGTGGGACGCGCTGGAAGCGGTGATCGAGCACGCGCGTCAGCGTGGCCTGCTGGTGATCGCCGACGGCAAGCGCGGCGACATCTCGTCCACCGCTCGCGCCTACGCGCAGGCGCTGTTCGAGCGTCTGCGGGTCGACCTGGCGACGGTCAACCCGCTGCTGGGGGGGGATGCGATCGAGCCGTTCGTGACGGGCGCCCGCGCGGCGGGGGCCGGTGTGCTGCTGTTGGTGCGCACCTCCAACCCCGGCGCCGCCGATGTGCAGGATCTGGAGCTGGCGTCGGGTGGCCCGGTGTGGGAGCGCCTGGCGGCGTTCGTGGCCGAGCTGGGAGCGGCGGGGGTGGGGGAGTCGGGTCTCAGCGACGTCGGCGCGGTGGTGGGGGCCACGCAGCCGCAACATCTCGAGCGGGCGCGCGAGCTGATGCCCCACGCGGTGATGCTGCTG
>CAYNGQ010000161.1:0-2748 GCA_964396735.1 uncultured Solirubrobacteraceae bacterium
CCGGAAGAGCGCGACCTCGAGCGCGAACAGCGCCGGCTGCGTCAGCTCGGTCCGGTCCAGCAACGCCGCCTCCGCGGAACCCTGCTCCGCGAACATCACGCCCTTCAGCGAGCGCCCCAGGTGCCGGTCAAGCTCGACGCACACGGCGTCCAGCGCGTCCTTGAATACGGGGAAGGACTCGTACAGCTCGGCGCCCATCCCCGGACGCTGCGCGCCCTGCCCGGCGAACATGAACGCGGTCTTGGCATCTGTGGACGTGCCTCGTACAACGCACGCCGCCTGCTCACCGCCCGCAAGGGCCTCGAGGCCCGTCAGCAGTGCCTCGCGATCGAGCCCGAGGACCGCCGCGCGCTGGGTGAGATGCGCGCGGGTGCTCGCGAGCGAGAACGCGACGTCGAGCGGGGTGAGATGCGGGTGTGCGTGAAGGTGGGTGTGCAGACGCTCGGCCTGCGCACGCAGCGCCGAGTCGCTCTTGGCTGAGACAAGCAACGCAAACGCCGGCAGCGCCGGGGCGGCCGGCTGACCTTCGGTGACATCAGTGCCTTCTGCCGCCTCGGGGTTACCCGTGTCCTTGTACCCGTCCCCCGTTGAGGTTTCGTGGGCTGGGGGTTCTTCGATGATGGCGTGGGCGTTGGTACCGCTGACCCCGAACGAGGAGACCCCCGCACGGCGGGGACGCTCACCTTTGAGCCACGGCTCAGAGTCTGTGAGGAGCCGTACCCTGCCGGTTGACCAGTCGATATGCGGTGATGGCTCCCGGGCGTGCAGGGTGGGAGGCAAAAGCTCATGGCGGAGCGCCATCACCATCTTGATCACGCCGCCGACACCGGCCGCGGCGACGGTGTGTCCGATGTTCGACTTCAGCGACCCCAGCCAGAGTGGGTTGTTCTCGCGCTGCCCGTAGGTCGCCAGCAGCGCACGCGCCTCGATCGGATCACCCAGCGTCGTACCCGTCCCGTGCCCCTCCACCACATCCACATCACCCACAGTGAGCCCCGCGTTCGCTAGCGCCTGGCCGATCACGCGTTCCTGCGACGGACCATTCGGCGCAGTCAGCCCGTTGCTCGCACCGTCCTGGTTCATCGCGCTGCCACGCACCACCGCCAACACCCGGTGACCATTACGCCGAGCATCCGAGAGACCCTCCAGCAGCAGCAACCCCGCGCCCTCAGACCAACCCGTGCCGTCCGCGAGCGCACCGAACGACTTGCAGCGCCCATCCAACGCGAGACCGTGCTGGCGCGCGAACTCAACGAACAAAAACGGTGTGGACATCACACTCACACCACCCGCCAACGCCAGCGAGCACTCCCCCTGGCGCAACGCCTGACACGCCAGATGCAACGCCACGAGCGATGAGGAGCACGCCGTATCGACCGTCACCGCCGGACCCTCCAACCCAAACACATACGCCAGGCGACCCGACACCACGCTCGTCGTGGTACCCGTTAGACGGAAGCCCTCGAGGGACCCGCCCGCGAGCGACACATAGTCCGAGGAGCTTGCGCCCGCGAATACCCCCGTCTCACTCCCACGCAACGAGACGGGGTCGATCCCGGCGTCCTCGAAGGTCTCCCACGCCGCCTCCAACAACAGCCGCTGCTGCGGATCCATCGCCAACGCCTCACGCGGACTGATACCGAAGAAACCCGCGTCGAAACCCGCGACGTCATCGACGAACCCGCCGTTCTGCGCATACACAGTTCCGCGATGGTCGGGGTCGGGGTCATACAAGCCCTCCAGATCCCACCCACGATCCGCGGGGAACCCCGAGATCGCGTCCCTCCCAGCAGCGACCAGCTCCCACAACTCACCCGGGGAACGCACCCCACCCGGGTAACGACAACTCATCCCCACAATCGCAACCGGCTCCCCCATTCCCAACCGTCCCCGCGCGGGCACACGCGCACCCGCTTGGACGCCGTCTATCTGTGAACGCAGAAACACTGCGAGAGCCGCAGGCGTCGGGTGATCGAAAATCGCTGTGACCGGCAGCCGCAGCCCTGTCGCGTGCCCCAAGCGGTTACGCAGCTCGACCCCCGCCAGCGAATCGAACCCGAGATCCTTGAACGCCAATCCGGGATCGACCGCGCTGGAGGAGGCGTGCCCCAGCACTCCAGCGACCTGCGCACGGACCAGTTCCAGCACGACCTCATCCCACTCGCCCTCGGGTAGCCCAGCCAGCCGCCGCGCCAACGAACCACCCGTACCCATACCCACACGCCGTATGGGTGAACGCACGAGGCCACACAGCAACGCCGGCAGCACCCCAGCACGCGCCTGCGCCCCCAGCGCCGTGTCATCCAAGCGCGCCGCTACCAGTAGCCCCTCGGCTCGTGCGCGCCCTTCGTCGAGCAATACAAGACCCTGCGCACTGGACAGCGCCACCGTCCCCATCCGTCGCAGTCGCTGCATCCCGGCTGCGTCCAGGCCCGCGCTCATCCCCGTCTCCTGCGCCCACAACCCCCACGCCAGCGATGTTCCAGCGAGGCCCCGCGCGCGACGACGGTCAGCCAAGGCGTCCAGGAACGCGTTCGCGGCCGCATAGTTCCCCTGCCCCGCACCACCAAGCACGCCCGCGACCGACGAGAACAACACAAACTCCGCCAGATCCATATCCTCGGTCAGCTCGTCCAACAGCAGCGCCGCATCGACCTTTGGGCGCATCACACACTCCACCTGCCCGGCGCTCAAGGACTCGATCACGCCGTCATCCAGGACACCCGCCGCGTGAATGACACCCGTCAA
>CAYNGQ010000162.1:0-4509 GCA_964396735.1 uncultured Solirubrobacteraceae bacterium
CCGGGATCGGCACGCGCAGGCAGCCGTGGCTGGCGGCGTACGTGGGCACTTCGGGATATCCGTGGATCGCGTAGCCGCGGATGAAGTAGTTGGAGTCCACCATCCCCTCCGAGTTGACCCCGGGCGTCTTCAGGTAGACCCGGAAGCGGCCCAGCACCGTCGGGGTCGAGGGCTTGCCCGAGCTGATCGTGTAGATGCGCCGCACGCGCCCGGCCGGGTCGATCTCGGCGAGCACCTGCGCGGCGAGATTGGCCTCCACGTGCCTGCCGTCCCGCGGGTAGCGCACGTGGAAGGCGCCCGCCCCCCGCTGCAACAGGTGGAAGACCTGGGCGTCGGTGTCGGGCACGCGCGTAAGTCCAGTCAGCTTGCGGTAGGTCGTCACCGCTTGTCCTGTGCCTTCGTCGAAGACGCCGTTCATCGGCACCGCGTAGTGCAGTGCGCTCAGCGCCGACTGCAGCAGCCACACTCCCGGGCCGCGCGCGCCTTCGCTCATCTCGGGGGCGATCACGCGCATCGCCACCGGCTTCGCCTTGAACGCCGTCATCTGGGGCGTGGTGGCGTGTGCCGCGCTCACCTGCACCAGCCCGGGCCGCGAGCTCGAGTAGCCGAGGCGAAAGCGGCCTGCCCCACCGGGTCCGGGAAGCACGCTGACCGTGTTGGTCGCGACGTTGCGCCCATCCCGCGCGAAGCGCACGGTCACCGTCTGGCCGGCCTCGAACGGGCGCACCACGCCGCTCACCACCAGGCGTTCACCGGTGAGCAGAAACGCCGGACGGCCGCGGAGGCGCTGGGTCGCCAGCGTCATCTGCCCGGCCACCGGGCTCGGCGGCGTCGTCGGTGGTGGTGGGGCGGCGACCATCCCCTTCGATCCTACGATGCCGGGGCGACGGCTCCCGGCGGCGGAGTGATCACACCGACCCACCGCAGCGTCAGCGCCAGCAGCGCGATCATCCCCAGCGCGGCGACCGTCAGCACCGGGATCTGCCAGCCCCACCCCTCGAGTGCCCCGAAGGCGAGGCAGTTGTTGAGGCAGTGCGTGGCGATGCACGGGTACAGCGATCCGGTGTAGCGGTACAGCAGGCACAGCCCAAACCCGAGCGACGCCAGCGGGATCAGATCGACCACCGGCGCCGAGCCGGTGTGGACGCCGCCGAACACCAGGCCTGTGATCAGCGCCGCCGGCCACAGGCCGCGCCAGTTGTATAGCGCGCGGAAGATGAAGCCGCGGAACAGGACCTCCTCGCAGATCGGCGCCACGACGCAGGTCAGCCATGCGCTCAGCAGCAACAGCGTGGTCCCTTCGTTGGCGCCCAGCTGTTCGAGCAGTTTCTCCTTCGTGGTGACGTTCAGGATCTCCGCCCAGATCGCGCTGAACACCAGGAACGTAAACAGCGTCACGAGGATCATGGCGAGCGCCCACAGCCAGCCGAGGCGCGGGCTCAGCCAGCCGATGCAGGGGCGCTGCAGCCCGAACTGCCATGCGCGCACCGTGCGCCCGCCGACTTTGGCGAGCAGCACCGCCACCAGCACGAAGGCCGCGTCCTGCACCACCGTGTCGAGGATCTCCAACCACCCGGGGATCGAGGAGGAGGTGATGCTGACCCCGAACAGCGCCGCCGGGATGTCCACCACCAGTCCCCCCACCGCCGCCAGCAGCAGCCCACCGAAGAGCGCCGCCGGCGCTGTCCACCACGGCCAGGTATTGGCCGGCAGCCTCGGGCCGGGAGGGCTGGGAGGCTCGCGTGGAGCGGGAGCAAGATAGGGCTCGAGCGGGAACAGGACGAGGTCGGCCTCGAGCTGCGGGTGGGGTGGGATGTCGGGCTGGAGCTCCATGGGTGCATTTATCGTCGTCGGGGTCCAGCCAGCTTACGGTCAATATGCGTCGTCCACGCCGCTGTGCTCGAGGCCCTGTATCACCCGGTTGTCCCGCCGCCAAACGTGGCGTCCGCAAGCATGCTGTGTCCGGCAACGTGCGTGTCTGTCAACGTGCGTGTCCCCCAAGTGCTGTGTCGCCAAGTGCGGTGTTATCCAAGCAGCGGTGGCAGCTGCGAGAGCGAGGAGATGCTCGGGACGCTGGGGGGCGCCTCTCCGGGCTCGGCATCGTCGCGGCACAGCAGCACCGCATGGATACCGGCGGCCAGCGCCCCGAGGACGTCGTGGTCGAGCGAGTCTCCGACGTGCACCGCGCGCTCGGGGGTGCACCCGGCGAGCGCCAGCGCGGCTGCGAAGATCTCGGGAGCTGGCTTCGGGTGTCCCACTTCGGCGGAGGTCACCATCCCGTCAACCATCCTCTCGAGGCCCGCGTTACGCAACACCGCCGGCAGCGAGACATCCCAGTTGCTCACGACCACCAGCGTCAGGCCGCGAGCGCGCAGTCGTGCGAGTGCGGCGGGCACGTCGGGATAGGTGTCGAAGCGCAGCGAGTCCAGCATCGCCGCGGTCATCTGCTCGAGCGAGAGTTCCCCCACCGCCCGCGGGGGAAGTTGCGCGCGCAGCACCTCTGCGCAGCGGCGGCGCAGATCCTCGAGCGCATCCGGGTCGCGTCCCTCGTGGTGGTGGGTCCGGTAGTAGGCGATCTCCGCGCGGAAGGCTCGTTCGGCGTCGGCGAGCGAGAGCTCCACGCCGTGAGCGTCTTGCAGCCGCTCGACCAGCCTGGGCCACGGCGGCTCGAGCGCCACCAGCGTGCCCAGCCCGTCCAGCAGCACCGCGTCGATGTCTACGCCACCCAATGCCAGGTCGCAAACTCGCCGACGAACAGCGCCATCAGCAGGGCCATCGCAACCAGCACCGGCAGGCGCGCCCGCGGCCGTTCCGCTAGCCACGCCCCCAGCCACATCGCCAGGGGGAATAGCACCACCTCGAAGCGTGGCAGCGACATCAGCGGCTGGGGTGCCACCGGGTAGGAGAGCGGCAGCGCCAGCGCCGCCAGCACGTACGCGCCGTACGCCAGCGGCAGGCGGCGCAGCACGCCAACCACCATCGGCGCTGCCGCGAGCAGGAACGCGAACAGCATCACGTTGTGCCCGGCATCCACGAACGGGTCCCCGCCCGCCAATTTGAAGTACACGTGAGTGCGCTGAAAGGAGAGCAGTTGGCGTATCCCATCGAAGGCGGCGCGCGCGCCATCCCACACGGCCACGTACGGACCGGCGAAGTGCCTGTTCCAAGCTTCCTGGGCGTGGAACGGCAGCAGCGCGCTGCCGCCTGCCAGTGCCAGGTAGGCCATGTACGCGCCCACCCCCACAGGCAGCGCCACCACCCACAGCGCGTCGCGGCGTACGGCATAGCGTGGCTGCCACCACGCGCGGTCGGGGAAGTCCGGCGGGCGATCCTCCCGTGGCCCGTACAGATAGAGCACCACCATCGGCACCACCAGCACCAGCCCCGCGCTGCGCGTGGCGCTCGCCAGCGCCCCCAGCATCCCGGCCCATCCCCACCGTCCCTGGCGCGCGCACCAGAAGAGGCCGACCGACAGCGCCAGATACAGCGACTCCGAGTACGCCGCGGAGAAGAAGAACGCCATCGGCGCGAGCGCCGTCACGAGCACCGCCAGCCGCGCCACGTCGCCGCGGTGGGCGCCGTGACCGAAGCCGGGAGACACGCGCCTCCGGCGCGCATCCCCGTTTCGGCCAGCATCCACGTTTCGGCCAGCGAGGCGATCGAGTTCCAACGTGCTGAGGCGGTGGATCCCATACAGCGCCGCCGCGAGCGCCACCAGCGAGAGCGCCACTCCCGCGGCGATCGGCGGGGCGCCGAGCTCTGAGAGCGCGCGCACGCCGAGCGGGTAGAGCGGGAAGAAGGCCGCCCGCGAACCGGTGCCGAAGGAAGCGAGTTCGGGGCGGTAGCCGTGGTGGGCGATCACCAGGTACCACACCGCGTCCCAGCGCGCGACGGGGGCTACCAGCAGGTTGCCCAGCCAGCCGAAGCCGCTTGTCACGCCGGCCGGGTCAAAGGCGCTGCGCGCGCGCCCCACCCCGAACGCCGCGACCGCGCCCACGCCCGCCACGAGCACGATCAGGCGCGAGACCCACAGCGCCCGCCAGCAGTCGCGCACCGCCGCCATCCGCGCCGAGTCCGCGCGGAGCCTTGCATACCAGCCAAGCGCGGCGGTTACCTCGGAGTCCGGCGCATTGGGGACGTCGGCGCTCGGCGCACTCGAAGCGTCGTCGAGCGTCGCGGTGGCAAGCTCGCCCACGCTGTCCACAACGGCCATCTCGGCGGTGTCGCTGCTCATCTGTCGGGGCGTCCGCTCTCGATCTCGCGCTTAACCGCGCGCGGGTTCACGGACGTGACTGGCAGGAAATCACAGATTGGGGCGGTACCCTCCCACAGGCAGTCCTTCACGCCCCCTTCGCATGTCCAGACTCGCACGCCAGCGCCGCCGCCACCACCGGGGGCCCTCCCGCATTCTGTTCGTCGCTCTGATCGTGCTGGCGAGCGGGCTGTTCCTCGGCGCCGTCGGCGCCGTCGCGTATGTGATCGTGGTCGTCAACTCCACACAGGGTCTCG
>CAYNGQ010000163.1:0-4666 GCA_964396735.1 uncultured Solirubrobacteraceae bacterium
CGCCCACCGCGAGGCACACCCGCAGGCTCACGGCCCCGGTGGCGTGCAGCTCCACGCTGTCCCACGAGAACGGCAGCAGCACTCCGCCCCCGCCCCCGTCCCCGTCCCCATTGCGCTCTCCGTCCGCGCCATCGAATCCAACCCCCATCGCGTGCAGCGCCGCATCGAACAGCGCCGGGTGCAGACCGAACCCGCTCTCCCCCATCCCGCCGTCCTCCGGCAGCGCCACCTCGGCGAACACCTCGCTGCCCCGGCGCCACACGCGCCGCACACACCGAAACGCCGGCCCGTACTCCAGGCCCAGTTCCGCCATCCCGTCATACACGTCCTCGACGCCGACGGCCGCCGCGCCGTCGGGCGGCCACACCGCGCCGAGCTCGCGGGCGCGCGCCGCCGGCGCCACTCGCCCGGCCGCCGCCTGCGCATCCGCCCCGTCCGCCGCCTGCCGATCCGACCCCGGCCGATCCGCGAGGAGCACACCGCTCGCGTGACGCACCCACTCGCCGCCGCCCCCGTCCAGGCCGCCGCCGAGAGCGTCCTCGGGACGCGCATGGACGCTCACCGTGCGAGCCCCCGCCTCGTCGATCGCACCGACGGCGACCTGCAGCTGCACCGCCCCCTCGGGCGCGAGCGCGAGCGGCGTCTCGACGACCAGCTCGCCCACCGCGGGGCAGCCCGCCTGGCCGCCCACATACAGCGCCAGCTCGACGAGCGCCGTGCCGGGCAGCAGCACCGTGCCCATCACGACATGGTCGCCCAGCCACGGATGGGTCTGCAGCGAGAGGCGGCCGGTGAACAGCAGGCCGGCGCCGCCGGCGAGCTCCACCGCGGCGCCCAGCAGCGGATGCTCGACCCGCTCCAGGCCCGCCGCGCGCGTGCCGGCGCCGCTCGCGGCGCCACCCATCCCCAGCCAGTAGCGCTCGCGCTGGAACGCATAGGTGGGCAGCGCCACCCTCCGCGCGCCGCACGCGCCGAACAGCGCGCGCCACTGCACCTCCGCGCCCCGCACCCACAGCTCCGCCAGCGCGGCGAGGAGCGAGCGCGCCTCGGAGCGCCCTCCGCGCAGCACGGCGACGGCCGCGGGGCGGCGCTCCTCGCGCGCGAGTCCGCCACCCTCCGCCTGCGCGGGGCCGCCATCGTCGCGGCCCGCCCGCTCCCCGTCGAGCAGGCAGTCGTGGGCCAGCGCGCTCAGGACACCATCGGGGCCGAGCTCGAGGAAGCTCCCGATGCCCTGCCCGGCCAGCCAGCCGACGCCGTCCGCGAACCGCACCGGCTCGCGCACGTGCCGCACCCAGTACGCGGGGTCGCTCAGCAGCCCGTCGGCGGCGAGCTCGCCCGTCACGTTCGAGACGAGCGGAATCCGCGGCTCGCCGAACGACACGCCTGCGGCGAGCTGTGCGAACTCCTCGAGCATGCCCTCCATCAGCGGCGAGTGAAAGGCGTGAGAGACCCGCAGCCGCTTGACCTTGCGACCCCGCGCCTCCCACGCCGCGGCCAGCTCCAGCACCGCGTCCCGCTCGCCGGAGAGCACCACCGCGGAGGGCCCGTTCACCGCCGCCAGCGCGACCCGATCCTCATAGCCGACCAAGCCCTCGAGCGCCTCGCGCTCGTCGGCCGCGACCGCTACCATCGCGCCGCCGGCCGGCAGCTCGCCCATCAACCGCCCCCGCGCCGCCACCAGCCGGCAGGCGTCCTCCAACGGGAACACCCCCGCCGCGTGCGCGGCCGCGAGCTCGCCGATCGAGTGGCCGATCACGAAATCGGGACGCACACCGAGGCTCCCGACGAGCCTGAAGAGCGCCACCTCGAGCGCGAACAGTCCGGCCTGAGTGAACATCGTCTGATCCAACAGACCACTGAGGCGCTCCTCGTCCGCGGAGCTCCCCCCATCAGGCTCGGCCCCGGCCGGCGCCCGCTGCTCGCCGAACATCACCTCCCGCAGCGAGCACCCTCCCAGCAGCTCGTCCAGGTGGCCGCACACCTCGTCGATCGCCTCGCGGAAGACCGGGAACGCCTCATACAGCTCGCTGCCCATGCCGATCCGCTGGGCGCCCTGGCCGGTGAACAGGAACGCGACGCGCTCGGCGCTCCCATACGCGGTGCCGCGCACCACCTCGGGCGCGGGCTCGCCGCGAGCCAGAGCGCCGAGTGCGCTCAGCAGCCGATCGCGCTCACCGGCGAGTGGGGACCCGCCCAGGACGACCGCGCGATGCTCGAACGCCGGACGGCCCGTCAACGAGAGACCGACGTCGGCGGCATTCAGCTCGGCCGCCCCCGACACGAGCTCGAGCAGCCGCTCGGCCTGGCCGGCCAGACCAGCCGCACCACGGCCGGAGATCGTCCACGGCACCACACCGGCCCCCAGCACACCGCCGGCCGCTGCGCCGCCTGAGCCCACACCCATACGCGCGTCGGGTGCGGCCCCGTCGCTCACCTCGCCGGCCGGTGTGTGCTCGCCGGGCACGTGCTCGCCGGGAGCCTCCTCGCCCGCCGGGACCTCGACCGGGGGCGCTTCCTCGAGAATCACGTGCGCGTTGGTACCGCTGATCCCGAACGAGGAGACCCCGGCGCGACGGGGACGCCCGTTGCGCGGCCACGGCCTCGCCTCAGTCAACAGCGCCGCCTCCCCCGCCGACCAGTCGACGTGCGTGGAGGGCTGATCGACGTGCAGCGTCCGCGGCAGCGTCTCGTGGCGCAACGCGAGGATCATCTTGATCACCCCGGCGATCCCGGCCGCCGCCTGCGTATGCCCGAGGTTGGACTTAATCGACCCGATCCACAACGGCCGGCCCTCCTCGCGACCCTGCCCATACGTCGCCAGCAACGCCTGCGCCTCAATCGGATCGCCAAGCGTCGTGCCCGTCCCGTGCGCCTCAACCACATCCACCTCGCCCGGCGCCAAACCAGCCCCCGCGAGCGCCTGGCCAATCACCCGCTGCTGCGAAGGCCCATTCGGCGCCGTCAACCCATTGCTCGCACCATCCTGGTTGACCGCACTCGCACGCACCAGCCCGAGCACCGGGTGACCATTGCGCTGCGCGTCCGAAAGACGCTCCAGCAACACCACCCCCACACCCTCGGAGAACCCGGCGCCATCGGCCGCCTCCGCGAAGGACTTGCAGCGACCGTTGCCCGCCAGACCCCGCTGGCTGGCGAACTCCAGGAACACGCCGGGCTGCCCGATCACCGTGACCCCACCCGCCAGCGCCAGCGAACACTCCCCCGACCGGATCGCACCGCACGCCAAGTGCAGCGCGACCAGCGAGGAGGAGCACGCCGTGTCAACCGTCACCGCCGGACCCTCCAACCCAAACACGTACGCGACCCGGCCCGACACCACGCTGCCCGTATTGCCGGTCGCCAGATGCCCCGCCACACCCACCGGCATCGCGCCCAGCGCAGCCGCATCCAAGCCGCTTGTGTAGTCGTGCGACATCACACCGGCGAACACCCCCGTCTGGCTGCCCTGCAGCGACACGGGGTCGATCCCGGCATCTTCGACGGCCTCCCAGCACGCTTCCAGCAACTGCCGCTGCTGCGGATCCATCGCCAACGCCTCATGCGGGCCGATCCCGAAGAAAGCAGCGTCGAACTCGCCCGCATCGTGCACGAACCCGCCTTCCAGCCCACCACCATCGGAGTCGAGCTCCCCCAGCCACCCAAGGTCCCAGCCACGATCCGTCGGCAGACCCGAGATCCCATCCCCACCCGCCGCGAGCAGACCCCACAGCTCGCCCGGAGAACTCACACCCCCCGGGTAACGGCAGCTCATCCCCACGATCGCGACCGGCTCATCCACCGCACGCGGCGCCGGCAACGCCGGCAACGTCCGCCCGACCCGCTGCTCGACCTCACCCAGCAGATGCGCCGCGAGCCGCTCCGCGTTCGGGTAGTCGAACACTAACGTCGCCGGCAGCCGCAACCCCGTCACCGCGCTCAAACGGTTACGCAACTCGAGCGACCCGAGCGAGTCGAACCCGAGCTCCCTGAACGCCAGCCGCGGGTCGATCGCCTCCCCCGAGGCGTGCCCCAACACGACCGCCGCCTGCCCACGCACCACCTCCAACACAACCCCCTCACGCTCACCCGCAGACACCCCGGCAAGCCGCCGCGCCAAACCACCATCGGCGCTCGCGCGCCGCAACGGCACCCGCACCAAACCCTGCAACAACCCCGGCAGCACCCCCGCCTGCGCCAGCGCGCGCAACGCACCACTCCCGATCCGCGCCGCCGCGACCAACGCCCGCCCCGAGGACTGCGCCGCATCGAACAGCTCCAAACCCTCCCCCGCCGACAGCGCTCCCATCCCCATCCGCTCCATCCGCGCGAGATCCGCCTCCCCCAGATGAGCCGTCATATCGCTCGCCTGCTCCCACCAACCCCACGCCACCGACACACCCGCCAGACCCCGCTCACGACGATGCGCCGCCAGCGCATCCAGGAACACGTTCCCCGCCGCATAGCTGCCCTGGCCCGGGTTACCCAACACACCCGCAATCGAGGAGAACAACACGAACGCCCCCAGGTCAAGCCCCCGCGTCAACTCATGCAGATGCCACGCCGCATCCACCTTCGCCCGCAACACACCCTCCACCCGCGCCGCCGTCAACGAGCCGATCACACCATCGTCCAACACACCCGCGGTATGCACCACACCACTCAACGG
>CAYNGQ010000164.1:0-8235 GCA_964396735.1 uncultured Solirubrobacteraceae bacterium
GGTGGGAGCTCGCGCGCGCCGCGGTGAGCGCCTGGGATCCGCGCCACGACGGCTCGCCCGACCCGGCGCCCGAGGATGGCGAGTACCGCCATGCGGTGATGCAGTCCGAGGTTCACCGCCGGCTGCTGGCGCGCGCGGTGGAGCAGCTGGACGTGTATGAGCTCGCGCGCTTCTACGGGCACCTCAGCCGCCGCTATCTCACAAGCGAGGCGGATGCGCGCACCGCCCGCGCGATGCGCACGCTGCTCGCCGCCGGCATGGGCGCGTTGGGGTTGCCATGTGCAGTACCCGAGGGAGGTGGCACCGGATGACGGCGGTCGTCAAACCCCGCGCGGTGCCCCAATCGGGATGGCGTGCAATGACGGCGATGGCAGATCGCGGGACAGTGCCCGAGCAAGGTGGCATGCGATGACGGCAGTGGTAGATCCCTGCACCGAGAGCCAGGTGGCGCAGCTGGACCGCAACGAGGCGCTGCGCGGGCCCCCGCCGGGCGCGGTGGAGCGCGTGCGTGCGGCGATCGCCCGGGGGCACATCTATCCACACGAGGCGCTGGCGCGCGCGAGCGCCGCCGCGGCCGACCACCTCGGCGTGGATCCGCGGCAGCTGATCCTCACCACCGGCGTGGACGAGGCGACCGACCTCTGCATCCTCGAGTTGGGCGACCCCTATACGGTCACCCCGGGCTTCGACGGATATGGCGACCGCGCGGCGGCGCTCAACCACCGCTGCCGGGCGTTCGCGCTGACCGCCGCGCACGCGCTCCCCCGCGAGCTGCTCGGGGCGGTGAGCGCCGGGCGGCTGGTGATGCTGGCGAGCCCCAACAACCCGACCGCGAACGCCTTCGCTCCACAGTCGCTGCGCACGCTGCTGTGGCGCTCGGCGCACCTGCTGCTGGACGAGACCTACGCGGACTTCTGCGCGCACGCGCCCGGGCTGGAGTGGCTGGCGGAGCACCCCAACCTGCTGGTGTTCCGCTCCTTCTCGAAGGCCTACGGCTTGGCGGGGCTGCGGATCGGGTGCCTCATCGGCGAGCAGCGCCTGATCGCGCGCCTGCGCGCGCGGCAGGCGTATCTGACGACGAGCGGGCTGGCGGCGGAAGCGCTGATCGGGGCGCTGGAGAGCGACGCCGGCTTCGCCCGCCGCCACGCGCATGAGGTGAGCACGCTGCGCGCCGAGCTGATCGCGCGCCTGCGGGAACTGGAGCTGTTCGAGCGCGTGCACGACAGCGAGACCAACTTCGTGTTCGTCACGTGCGCCTCGCCCGCCGAGGCTGCGTCGATCCGGGAGACGCTGGCGGCGCGGTGGAACGTGATCGTCGCCTCGACCGCCCGGCTCGGAGCGCCCGCGGGGCTGCGGATCGGCGTGAGCCTGCGCGAGCACACCGACCGTCTGATCGACGGACTGACGCTGATCCAAGGCCTGCGCGAGGCGGGCGGGCCAAACCCGAGCAAGGAGGAGGTACCAGCATGAACGGCGCCAGCCAGACCATCGCCCGGGCGACCCCCGAGGCAATCGACCGCGCGGCCTTCCGCCCGACGCTGCTGAGAGCGCTCGACTACCTCGCCGGGTGGGCGACGGCGGAGCTGTTGATGGCGATCCTCGAAGACGAGCCGCTGCTGAGCGCGCTGGAGCAGGGCATCAGCGCCGAGGAGCTGGCGCAGCGGCTTGGCTCGCCCGGCAGCGCGACCACGGGCGCCTCCGCAAGCGAGCTGACCGGCGCGCTGCTGCAGGCGCTTCACTCCGAGGGCGCGCTGGTGCGAGAGGCCGGAACGTACCGCTTCGCCGAAGACCTTTCGGAGCTGCGCGCCGTGCACGGCTGGTTGGAGCTGCTGATGGAGGGCTACCGCGAGCTCTTCAAAGGCGTCGGCAGGCTGATGCGCGAGGGCGACGGGAGCATCGAGCGCAACCACCTGCGCGTCGCCACCGGCAGCGCGCGGATCGCGATCTACGACGCCGTGCCGCTGACGCTGCGGCTGATCGAGCGGCTCGGCGCCTCCGCGGGGGTCGTGCTGGACTACGGCTGCGGCAGCGCGCTGTACCTGATCACGCTGTGCGCCCAGCATCCGGGCCTGCGCGCGATCGGCGTGGAGCTCGCCGAGGAGACGGTGGAGGCAGCGCGGGCGCACGTGCGCGAAGCGGGCATGGAGGATCGCATCGCGATCGAGCACGCCTCGGCGCCCGACTACGTGCCGAGCGAGGAGGTGGACTTCGTCGTCTCGGCGTTCGTGCTGCACGAGATCGTCGGCCAGCGCGGCATCGAGGGGACGGTCGAGTTCCTGCGCTCGTTCGGCACACGCTTCCCCAACGCGAAGCTGCTGATCATCGAGGTGTCAAACCCCTACGAGGAAGGCCGCGGCGAGCTCGTCGGCTCAGACCGCCAGGGGCGCGGGTACTACAACTACTACATCTGGCTGCATTCGGTAACCACTCAGCGCCTGCTCACGCACGCACAGTGGCTGGAGCTGTTCGCGCAAGCCGGCTATCGCGTGCTGCACGAAGAGCGCGTCGAGGACATCGTCGACTCCACGGGCCTCGAGATCGGCTACGCGCTGGAGCGGATCTGAAGGTCTTATCTCGAGATCGTCCGCGCGGGTGAGTGGCCCACCCAAGCGCACGGGCGTGGGGCATCCATGCCCCACGGCTACGCGCCGGCGTGCAACTCGGCGGGCGCCCCGTAGGGCCCCAGGCACTCCGGCAGCACGACCGAGCCGTCCTCGCGCTGACCGTTCTCCAGCAGCGCGATGATCGTGCGCCCGACGGCGACCGCGGTGCCGTTGAGCGTGTGGAGCATCTCGACGCGCTGGCCGATCTGTGATCGATCGCGGCGCACGCGGATGTTCAGACGCCGCGCCTGGTAGTCGGTCGTGTTGGAGCACGATGTCAGCTCGCGGTAGCGACCCTGGGATGGCAACCACGCCTCGCAGTCGTACTTCTTGGCGGCGGGGGCGCCGAGATCGTTCACGGCGACGTTGACCACCCGGTAGGGCAACCCCAGCTCGCCGAGGATCTCCTCCTCGATCGCGAGGATCCGCTCGTGCTCCGCGCCCGAGGCGGAGGGCTCGACGAAGCTGAACATCTCCACCTTGTCGAACTGGTGCACGCGGAAGATCCCGCGCGTGTCTTTGCCGGCGGCGCCGGCCTCCCGGCGGAAGCAGGGGGAGAAGCCGGCGTAGCGCAGCGGCAGACGCTCGGCATCGATGATCTCCTCGTCGTGCAGCGAGGCGAGCGCGACCTCGGAGGTGCCCACCAGGAAGAGCTCGTCCGCGGGGAGGCTGTAGATCTGCTGCTCGGTGTCGGGCAGGAAGCCGGTGCCGTACAGCGCCCGCTCGCGCACCAGCACCGGCGGGATCACCGGCTCGAACCCGTGCGCGCGCAGCTTCTCCAGGACCCAGCGCACCAGCGCCAGCTCGAGCATCACCAGGTCGCCTTTGAGGTAGGCGAAGCGCGCGCCCGAGAGCTTGGCGGCGTGATCCATGTCGATCAGCGAACCCGCCAGCTCCAGGTGATCGCGGGGGGGAAATTGAGGCCCGCCTGCTACCCCGCCCACTCCAAGCCCGCTCGGCCCAGGCCCGCCCACGCCTGCCCCTTCCATGCCCGCCCCGCCCACGCCTGAATCACTACCACCGGGCCCACCCACGGCGAGCCCCCTCAGCCCGGCTTCGCCCACGACCCGCACCAGCTCATCCTCCGGCCCCGGGGCGGCGGTCGGGTCGGGGAGGTTGGGCAGCGGCAGCAGCGCCGCGTCGAGCTCCGCCTCCACGGCGGCGAGCCCCTGCGCCAGCTCCTTCTCGCTCGCGCCCAACTCGCGCTGCTCGGCGATCGCCGCGTCGGCATCCTCCCCTGCGCGCTTGGCCTGGGCGATCGCGTCGGCGGCGGCGTTGCGGCGGGCGCGCAGCTCCTCCAGCTGGGGGATCAACGCGCGGCGGCGCTCGTCCAGCTCGATCACGCGGTCGAGGCCGGCCACCGCACCCCCCTCGCCGCGCCGGGCGAGCGCCGCCCGCACCTCCTCGGGCTGCTGGCGGATCAGCTTGATGTCGAGCACGCGACCAAGCCTCGGGGCAGCGCCCTATTTGGTGGTGCCCGTGGAGCTTTCCGAAGAGCCCGGGATCGCGGTGTTTTCGATCGACGGTACCTTGGGAGCCTGCAGGCCCGCGTACTTGGCAAGGAACGCCGCGACCGCTTCGGCCTGCACCCCGAGGACGATGTTCTGCGGCATGATCGCGCCGGAGAAGCCGCCGTTGCGGATCGCGTAGAGGACCTGGTTGTACTCCTCTTTGCGGAAGTCGAAGTTGGGGCCGTTGGTGCGCACCCGATCCTTGATGCTGGTGGCCGAGCCCTCGGCGCCGACCACGGACAGCGTGTGGCAACCCGAGCAGCGCTGCAGGAACAGCGCCGCCCCCTTGTAGTAGGGGCTGGATTTGGAGAGCTGGATGCCCTGCGTGCCGCAGGCGCTGACGCCCACGGCCGCGACGGCGGCCGCGACCAGCGTGGCGGCCAGCTTCAGTGGGGCGCTCATGCGAGGCTTCAGTCGGGCGCTCATGCGACGCGGAATATATAGGCTCGCCGGATGCGACCCCGCTCCCTCGTGGCGGCGCTGCTCCGGCCCCTCGTGGCAGCGCTGCTCGCGACGCTCCTGCTGGCGGGCTGTGGGGCGGGGCAGACTGCCCACGTGGCGGGCCACAGCCTGGCGCTCACGCTCGAGGAGTACCGCATCCTGCCGCAGACGGTGAGCGTGCCGGCGGGGCCGCTGCGGATCGTGGCATGCAACCGCGGCATCCTCACGCACAACGTGACGCTGCAGCGGGGAACCCTCGACTCCGACGAACGCACGACGCTCACCGGCATTCCCACGCTGCTGCCCGGGAAGTGCGGCTCAGTTTTGACCACACCGCTGGCCCCCGGCCGCTATCTGCTGACCAGCACCGTCGGCAACCAGGCCGCGCTGGGGATGGCGGCCACGCTGATCGTGCGCTGAGGTCCGCCCGACCACGTGTCCCATGCGCTGACATTCCTGGCGACCGCATCAGGCACTGAATCGGCTCAAATCCCGTGCGCCGTTTCCGCCGCGCGCAGCAGTAGGAACACGACCACCAGGGCAGAGAGGGTCATGATGCCCTGCTCGCGGCGGACGATCGCCGCTACCACGACCTGCTGCTCCGACTCGGGAAGCCGACCAACCTCCTGGGCGCTCTCCAGGTCGCGCCGGTCGAGGATCGTCTGAGCCGAAGCGATGCGCAGCTGCTCGGCGACGAAGGCGACGGCCAGGGGAAGCAGGGCGTAGAGGTAGAAGAGCCTTTCGCTCGAGGTGTGGCCGGCGGCGGCGAGCACGCCCACGGCGAGCGCGAACAGGACGGCGGCGCCCTGGCCGATGCGCAACAGCACCCAGAAGAGGCGGCTGGGGTGCCAGCGGTACCAGCTCCAACCGCCCAGCGCCATCGGGATCGCGTTGACTGCGGCGGCTATCAACGCGCCGACGGCCACCGCTTCGTTCACCTCGGGTACCCCCGCGGGCCGCGATCGCGATGGGGGATGAGCGCCGGGTGCCAGACCGCGCCACGGAGGACCAGAGCGACGCCGCCGCAACCGCCCGATCTCGCGCCAATCGTCACTATGTAACACTCTTGCACAAGCATCGGCGTGCGGTGGTATAACAGCCGCGGTGCTGCGCTCCTATCTCCCTGCGCTGGTGTTCCTGATCCTCGGCGGCGCCGTGGGAGGCGCCTTCACGCTACTCAATGGCGTGCTTGGTCCGCGCCGGGCAATCAAGCAGAAGCAGGACCCCTACGAGTGCGGCCTGCCGTCGGAGGTCAAGCAGGGGCTGCGCTTCGGGATCAGCTTCTACCTGATCGCGATGCTGTTCATCCTGTTCGACATCGAGGTGATCTTCCTCTACCCGATCGCGGTGCAGCTGCGGGCGTTCGGGAGCTATGCGTTGAGCGAGACCGCCGTGTTCATCGTGCTGCTGGTCGTCGCCTTCGTCTACGTGTGGCGGAGGGGGGCGTTGGAGTGGAGGTGAGGCGCACCCGGCTCGCCGGCCCCGGCGCTCCGGTCGATCCCGACCGCCTGCAGGTCAACAGGCTGAACGCGTCGCAGCTGCTGCGCGGCGGCGAGATGGACGGGCTCAATCTCCCTGCCCACCTGGAGGGCTCCGAGCTCGAACGCCACGTCGAAGAGCGCGTACTGACGACCACGCTCGACCGTGCGGTCGCGTGGGCGCGCTCCAACTCGTTCTTCCCGCTCGGCTTCGGGTTGGCGTGCTGCGCGATGGAGCAGTTCCACACCGCCGGCCCGCGCATGGACATCGCGCGCTTCGGCTTCGAGGCGTTCCGCGCCTCGCCGCGCCAGGCCGACCTGATCATCCTCGCCGGGCGGGTGTCGATCAAGATGGCGCCGATCATCCGGCGGCTGTACGACCAGATGCTGGAGCCCAAGTGGGCGATCTCGATGGGCGCCTGCTGCAGCTCGATGGGCGTGTTCAACAACTACGCGCTGGTGCCGGCCGACAAGTTCATGCCGATCGACGTGCACGTCCCGGGCTGCCCACCGCGCCCGGAGGCGCTGATGCACGGCATCCTCAAGCTGCGCAAGCTGGTGCAGGACGACCCCGACGCCAGCTGGCGCGAGCGCTACGAGGCCGTCGGCACGGAGGAGATAGCGGGAGGGGGGCAAGCCCCCCTCCCGACCACCCCCCGAGCGGAGCGCGATGCCTGACGCTACGGGCCTGGAGCTCCTTGCACGCGGGCTGCGGGAGGAGCTCGGCGAGGAGACGGTTCGCGACACGGTGTTCTTCCGCGAGCGGGCGACGGTCGAGATCGACCCGGCTCGCGTGCGCGCCGTGCTCGCCCACCTGCGCGGGCAGGGCTACGCGTTCATGGCGAGCCTGCACGGCGTGGACTACTACCCACACGAGCCGCGCCTCGGCGTCCACTACGAGCTGCTGGACATGAGCCGCGTCGATCGTGTCACGGTCCTGCTACGCGTGCCCACCGACGCGCCGCAGGTTGACTCGGTGACCGCCGCATGGCCGACGGCCGACCACCAGGAGCGCGAGGTGTACGACATGTTCGGGGTCGTCTTCGAGGGGCACCCCGACCTGCGCCGGATCCTGATGCCCGAGGATTACGAGGGCCACCCACAACGGCGCGACTTCCCCACCGGGGGCGAGCCGGTGCGCTTCACCTACAACGACAACCCCACTTTGGGGGCACCGCGGTGAACTCACCCACGCCAATCCACTGCTGCCGGCTCCCGGCACCGGGGGCAGGCGCGACGAGGACCGCCCCGCGTGCCCGGCGCCAGATGGAGGTCCCGAGATGAGCACGCTCTCCGACTACCGCCGCCGGGAGCAGAGCTTCACGCTCGACCAGTCGGGGGTCGGCGGCGCCGCCGGGGTCAGCGCCGACGCAATCGCCACCAGCGACGAGGCCACGCACGAGCTGCTGACGCTCAACTTCGGCCCCCACCACCCGGCCACGCACGGCGTGCTGCGTTTGCTGGTGACGCTCCAGGGAGAGGTCGCGCGCGACCTCAAACCGATCATCGGGTATGTGCACACAGGGATCGAAAAGACCGCCGAGGACAAGGCCTACTGGAAGGTGATCCCCGTGATCGAGCGGATGGACTACCTCTCCTACTACTTCAACGCGATGGCCTACTGCGGCGCCGTCGAGCGGCTGCTGGAGGTCGAGGTGCCCAAGCGCGCGCAGTACCTGCGCGTGATCCACCTCGAGCTCAACCGCATCGCCTCGCACCTGATCTGGCTCGGCACGAGCGTGCTCGACCTCGGCGCCACCTCGATCTTCCTGTACTGCCTGCGCGAGCGCGAACTGATCCTCGACCTGTTCGAGATGTCCTCGGGTGCCCGCATGCACACGCGCTACTTCCAGGTCGGCGGCGTGATCGAGGACATCCCCGGAGGCTTTGAGCCAAAGCTGCGCGAGTTCCTGAAGGTGATGCCCGAACGCGCCGACGAGTACGGGGCGATCCTCAACTCCAACGAGATCGTCCTGCAGCGCCTGCGCGGCACCTGCCCGCTGGATGCGGAGACTTTGCTCTCACTGGGCGTCACAGGACCGCTGCTGCGCGCGGCAGGCAACCCCTGGGACCTGCGCAAGGCGGCGCCGTACAGCTCCTACGAGGACTTCGGCTTCAAGATTCCGGTGGGAACCGTCGGCGACAACTACGACCGCTTCGCCGTGCGCCTGGCCGAGATCTACGAGTCGGTGAAGATCATCG
>CAYNGQ010000165.1:0-8719 GCA_964396735.1 uncultured Solirubrobacteraceae bacterium
CAGGCCCGCGATCAGCCCCTCGGGATCGGCGAGCGCCGCCTCACGCGTTGGGCGGTTATCGAGGCTCAACTCCACGGTCGGATGGCCTGCGAGCTCCATGCCGGCGATCTCGTGCGCGAGCGTGCTCTTGCCGACCTGCCGTGCACCGGCGATGAATACCACCCGTGTGTCGGCGAGCGCGTCCAGCACCAGCGGCCGAGCGTAACGAGGAAGTAGATGGGCGGCAACGGACATCAGCAGCTCTGGCAGATGGCGATTAGCTTATCGGCAAATGGCGAATTCCGCCCTGGCAGATGGCGATTAGCTTATCGGCAAATGGCGAATTCCATCCTGGCAGATGGCGATTAGCTTATCGGCAAATGACGAATTCCGCCCTGGCAGATGGCGGACTGGGGGCGTTCTACGCCGCCGCCAACTCCCCAAGCGCAGCCAATACTCGCGCGTCGTGCTCGGCCGGCTTGACCTTGCGTAGGACCTCGGCCACCTCGCCGTCGGGCCCGATGATGAAAGTCGTACGCTCGTTTCCCCAGTAGGTCCGCCCGTACATCGACTTCTCGACCCACACCCCGTACGCCTCGGCGACCGCGTGGTCTTCGTCGGCGAGCAGCGTGAAGTCGAGGGCCTGCTTGTCGTGGAACTTCTTGACCTTCTTCACCGGGTCGGGGGAGATCCCCAGCACCCTCGCGCCCGCCTTCGCGTAGTCGGCGCGGTGGTCGCGCACACCGCACGCCTGGGTGGTGCAGCCCGGGGTGTCGGCCTTGGGGTAGAAGTAGACGACGACCGGCTGGCCGCGCAGCTCCGAGAGCTTGACGGGGTTGCCGTCCTGGTCGGGCAGCTCGAAGTCGGGGGCCTGGTCTCCTTGGTCGACCACAACCGAGACCCTACTTCAACAGCCGCGACAGCCGCCGGTCCTTGAGCACCCGGCCCTCTGTCTGGCAGGTGGGGCAGTAGGCGATCACGTAGTCCTCGAAGTGCACCGAGCGCAGCGTCGTGGCGCAGCGGGGGCAGGGCTCGCCCTCGTGGCGGTGGATGCGCAGCGGCATCGGCAGCTTGTCGGGGATCGGCAGCTCGATCACACGCTCGTAGTGGTCGATCGCCGCACCAAGGATCGCGATCGTCGCCTCGCGCAGCCGCCGCGCCTCCTCCTCGGTGAGGTCGGCGCCGCGCTTGTAGGGGGAGAGCTCCGCCTCCCACAGGATCTCGTCGACCCACGAGCGGCCGATGCCGGCGATCGTGTGCTGGTCGCGCAGCATCGTGTGCAGCGGGCGGGGGGCGTCCAGCAGCTCGCGCAGCGACGGCGGGTCCGGCCATGCTTCGGGGCCGAGCGTCGCGAGCGCCTCCTCGCGGTCGAGCTCCTCGGCGCGCAGCAGCTTCACCCACGCCGCCTGCTTGGAGCCGAACTCGCGCAGGCGCAGCTCCCGACCGTCACCGATCCGCACGAGCAGACGTGAGGTGCGATCGCGTGGCCCGGCATGCTTGTCGTAGAGCTGCAGCCGGCCGGCCGACATCAGGTGGATCAGCAGCGCTAGGCGCTCGGAGTCTCCGTCGATCTCCACGATCAGGTGCTTTCCGCGCCGGCGAACGCCCGCGACCGTGCGACCCGCCAGCTCGGTGAGCGGCGGGTCGAAGCTCCTCAGCGCGTTGATGCCCGGAGCTGTCGCCGATTCGATCGGTGCGCCTCGCAGCGCTGCATGCAGGCGGCGCGCTGTGATCTCAACCTCAGGCAGCTCTGGCATCGCCCTCCCACTCTAGGGCGAGGGCGTGGCTCCGATCGCAGGCCCTTCGTACTTGACACCGGTCGGACTGGTCCAGCGCACTTTCCAAGACACGCCCGCCGTGCTCGAGACGAAGTCCCAGTAGCCGAGCGATTCGGTGGTGGCGGTCTTCAGCACGCGGTACTTCTTCGCGCCGCGTGTCTTCACGAAGATCGTCACCTTGGTCGAGCCCGTCGCCGGGCGCACCAGGCCCCACAGCGAGAAGCCGTGCCCAACTTTGGAGACAACCAGCGGGATCGGCCACGCCGAGTAGAGCGGCTTGGGGCTGCCGTTGACGTACTCCAGGCCCGTCTGGAAGCCGACGGTGCCGCCGTGGACGCCCGACCCCGGAGGCCCACCGGTCGGGTCGTCGTGCAGCAGATACTGCGAGAAGGCCGCCACGCGCGGGTTTTTCCAGGCGATGTATTCGGCGAGCGCGTCGTATTCGGCCTGTTTGGCGGGCGACACGCCCTCGTAGCGGTTGGGCACGCTCTGCACCCCGAACTCGGTGAGGTAGATCGGGATGCCCGCCCTGATCGCGCCGGCCCGCGCGGCCAGGTTGAGCGCGTTTTCCAGGCGGTAGAGCGTTCCGATCGTGACGTCGTCGCGCTCCGACGGCACCCACAGGGGGCCCTGCTTCTGGGTGTAGGCGTGGGTGGAGTAGCCGTACGCCGACACCGATCCGCACCCGCCCGCTTTTTTGTAATGGGAGTTGAGGCACAGCGCGCCGCGCAGGAACGCCAGCGGCGCCACGTCGTGGAGCAGGCCGTATTTGCGGACTTCCGAGCGGCTGAGGCTGTCGGCGCCGACCGGCGCCGTTTCGCCCATCAGCACCTTCGGGTGCGCGAGCCCCGCCGCCTGCAGCCCCCCGTAGCCGGCCTGGAACAGGCTGCGGTAGATGCGCGGCGAGACGGGCTGCCCGGAGGAGTTGAACTGCGGCTGCAGGGAGGCGACGTCGTTGGGCTCGTTCCAGATCGCGAACAGCGACACCTCCGAGCCGTAGTGCTTGCCAACCGCGGTCATGAATTCTTCGAAGGCCTTGGCGTTGGGACTGCCGAGGCTGGTGTGGTTGGCGCTCGCCCACTTCGGCACCGGCGAGGTCACGGTCAGCAGCACCGGCCATTTCAGTTCTTTGGCCTTGTTCAGCACCCAGTCATACAGCGACCAGTTGTACGCGGTGGGATTGGTGGCTTCGAACTTCGGGCGTTTGCTGCTCCCCGAGGCGGGGGCCACGTAGGACCAGTAGAGCTCCACCCGCAGCGCGCGCACGCCCAGATGCTCCATCTGCTGGAAGGCGTGTTCGCGCTTGTGCGGTTCGATCAGCACTTTGCCGGCCTCGAAGAAGACGGTTTGGTTGCGCGAGGCCAGCGCCGAGGGGGCGCTCATGGCGAGGGCGACGCCGACGAGCAGCAGCGCGACGAGGGGTTGGCGGACTTTGGGGAGGGAGGTGGGAGCTTTGGGCATGGAGGCTATGACACGGTGGCGGGGGCGATGTTGCGGTGGGATGTGAGGAGCGGGATCGATCTACTAGGTAAGTGACATAAGCCACGACCGGGATCGGGGACAGGCCTCTGAGGGTCGCCGTCGAACGGCGTTACTTGCGAAGGGAACATAGGGAACGGGAAGACCCGCGCTCCGGTAGCGTGCGGGCCATGAGTTCAGCAGTCGCGCCGGATGACATCGTCCAGACCCACGCGCAGGCGCGCGAGAACGCCCGCCCGCCGCTGCTGGTGCTCGACCCGCTGCGCGAGTTCCTCGACGCCCACGGTCTCGGCCAAGGGGAGCTCCAGGCGAGCCCGATCGGCGAGGGACACTCCAACGTCACCTACCTGATCGGCCGCGCCGACGGCAGCGAGCTGGTGCTGCGCCGCCCCCCGCGCCCGCCGCTGCCGCCATCCGCCCACGACGTGCTGCGCGAGGCGCGACTGCTGCGCGCGCTGCAGGGCACCACGGCGCGCGTGCCCACCGTGCTCGCCGTGGAGGACGACCCCACCACGATCGGCTGCCCCTTCTACGTGATGGAGCGCGTGGAGGGCGAGGCGATCGTGTTCACGCTGCCGCCCGCGCTCGACACGCCGGCCGAGCGCAAGCGGATCGCCGAGGAGCTGATCGACGCGCTGGTGGAGATCCACGGCGTCGACTGGCGCGCGGCGGGCCTCGAGGACTTCGGCAAGCCGACCGGCTACCTGGAGCGCCAGCTGCGGCGCTTCGGGGGGCTGTGGGAGATCAACAAGACGCGCGAGATCCCGGCGGTCGAACGGGTGGCGGCGTGGCTGGCCGAGCACCTGCCCGAGTCCGGCCCGGCCACGATCGTGCACGGGGACTACCGCCTCGGCAACACGATGTTCGCGACCGACGCCCCCGCGCGCCTGACCGCGGTGCTCGACTGGGAGATGGCGACGATCGGCGACCCGCTGGCCGACCTCGGTTACATGTGCATGGTGTGGGGCCAGGCCGATGATCCGCCGGGCGGTATCAGGGACTCGCTGGGGGCGGTGACGAAGGCCGAGGGCTTCCCCACCCGCGCCGAGTTGATCGCCCGCTACGAAGCGCGCAGCGGCCGCTCGATGAGCGACCTGCGCTGGTATGTGACGCTGGCCGTGTGGAAGATGACGGTGTTCATGGAGGGCAACTACAAGCGCGCGCTCGCCGGCGCCACCGACGACCCCTACCTGAAGCACTTCGGGGAGGGCGTGCTGCAGCTGGCCGCCCACGCGGAGGAGGTGACGCGCGGTGGGTGAGCCCACCGAGAGCGACCGCCTCGCCGGATCGGGGGAGGCGCTGAAACGAGCGGCCGAGGCCAACACGGACGAGGAGCTGGCCGCGGAGGCAAGCGCGGAGGCCGACGCGCGGACCGAGGTGACACGAGACGGGGAATCGACGGCGGGCGAGTGGATCGAGCGGTACGGGCCACCGAACGAGGCCGGGCTGCCGCGCGAGGCCGGTCCCGTGGAAGCCGGCCCAGACGCCGGCGAGACGATCGGCGGCCTGATCGTCGACTGGGGCGGGGTGATGACCACCAACGTGTTCGGCTCCTTCAGCGCCTTCTGCGAGGCCGAGGGCCTCGATCCCGCCACCCTTGCCAAGGTCTTCCGGGGCGACCCCGCGGCACGCGAGCTGCTGATCGGCTTCGAGGAGGGCCGCGTCGAGGAGGCCATCTTCGAGGCGAAGCTCGGCGGCGTGCTCGGCCTCGCCTCGCCCGCTGGCCTGATCGACCGCCTCTTTGCGGGCACGACGCTCGAGGAGTCGATGGTGGCGGCCGTGCGCGCGGCCCGTGAGGCGGGGATCGCCACGGGGCTGATCTCCAACTCGTGGGGCACCACGCGCTATCCGCGCGAGCTGCTGGACGAGCTGTTCGACGGCGTGGTGATCTCAGGTGAGGTGGGCATCCGCAAGCCCGCTCCACGCATCTACGAGCTCGGCGTGCAGGCGATCGCGCTCGAACCGGCCGAATGCGTGTTCGTCGACGATCTCCCCTTCAACCTGCCGCCCGCGACAGAGCTCGGTATGGCAACGGTGCACCACACCGCCGCCGACACCACGATCGCCGAGCTGGAGGGACTGCTGGGGATCGCGCTGGGTTAGTCCCGCTTGCCCCGCCCGTACAGCAGCTTCAGCGCTTTGCCCAGCCGCTTGGTGCCCCCGCGCGTGTAGGGGAAGAAGTGCAGTTCGCGCTTGAGCGCCAGCCGCGGCGTGATGAGCAGAGCCTGCTGGTTGCAGTACTTGCGGATCCCGCCCGCGCCGTGGCGCGAGCCGAGGCCGGAGGCCTTGACGCCGCCCATCGGCAGCTCGATCGCGGCGAAGTTGATGATCGCGTCGTTGACGCACACCGCGCCCGCTTCCACGCGCCGCGCGAGCTTCTCGCCCTTATCGGTGTCCTTGCTGAACACCGAGCCGGCGAGACCGTATTCGGAGTCGTTGGCGAGGCGCAAAGCCTCCTCGGCGTCGCGCACCCTCATGATCGGCAGCGTCGGGCCAAACGTCTCCTCGGTCATGATCTTCATCGAGTGGTCGACGTCGACGAGCACCGTCGGCTCGAAGTAGTGCCCACCATTCTGCTCCCCGCGATGGCCGCCGGTGAGCGCCCGCGCGCCCTTCGACAGCGCGTCGTTGACGTGATCCTCGACGAGGTCCACCTGCGGGGGGAAGGTCATCGAGCCGACCTCCACCGTGCCCGGCCCGCCGCCGGGACGGCCCTGGCGCAAAGCGCGCACCTTGTCGGTGACTTTGGCGACGAACTCGTCGTACACCGGCGCCTCCACGTAAGCGCGCTCGATCGAGATGCAGGTCTGGCCGGAGTTCTGCATCGAGTAGTAGGTGGCCACGTTGGCCGCGCGCTCGAGGTCGGCGTCGGCGAGCACGATCATCGGGTCCTTGCCGCCCAGCTCCAGCGAGCAGGGGATCAGCCGCTCGGCGGCCACCTGCGCGACCTTGCGCCCGGTGCGGGTGGAGCCGGTGAACATGATCATGTCGACCTCGTCGATCAGCGCGCGGCCGGTGTCGCCGCGGCCGGTCGCAACCTGAAAGACGTCGGCTGGCACGCCGCACTCGGTGAAGCCCTCGGCGAGCAGCATCGAGGTGAGCGGGGTGACCTCGGAGGGCTTGAGGATCACCGAGTTGCCGGCGGCGAGCGCGGGGATGCAGTCGCCGAAGGAGTTGACCAGCGGGTAGTTCCACGGACCGATCACGCCGATCAGCCCGAGCGGGCGGTAGCGCAGGATCAGCTTCTTGCCCTTCACGAACATCGAGCTGGTGTGCACGCGCTCGTCGGCGAGGTACTTCTCGGCGTTCTTCGCCCAGAAGCCGAACGCGGCGCCGCCATAGGAGATCTCCGCCAGCTGCGCGTCCTCGTAGGTCTTGCCGGTCTCCGAGACGATCGTGTCGATGATCCGCTCGGAGTTGTCCATCACCCACTTCTGCATCCGCCGCAGCACGCGCCCGCGACCCTCGAAGCCATACGCCTCCCAGGTGGGCTGCGCCAAACGCCCGCGCTTGGCCAGCTCCGCCACCGCCGCCGCGTCGAGGTCGGGGACGGTCGTGATGATCTCCCCCGTGGCCGGGTTTTCGACGGGGATCTCGCCCGCTGCCGGGGCGTCGCTCACCGCGCCGTTGTGGATCTCGATTGCGTGCTCCTCGACAGTCGCCATTGCGGGACCTCCCATGCTGGTTTGCGCTCAAGCAAGAGGCTACACCTCGCGCGAGGTCGTGTCTGGCTCGGGAGCCAATTTCTTTGTTCCGGGGGCGCATGCGCCAACGGCACGGCCCGCAATGTGCTTCCAGATGGCGCATGCGCCATCTGGCGCAGCCGCACATGTGCGGCTGCGAGGGACGGCCACATGTGGCCGTCCCAGCAGGGCCGCATGCGGCCCTGCTGACCCCGGCGCATGCGCCGGGGTCCCACCGAAGCCGGGTGACACCCGCCTTCGGCGGGAATCCCGTTTCGGCCAGCGCATGCGCGTGGTGGCCTACTCCGACAACTCGATCGAGGCGATCCCCACCGGGTCGACCGGGCGGTCGGAACCGTCGGTGGCAACGCCCTCGAGGCGGTCCACCACGTCCATGCCGTCGGTCACCTCGCCGAACACGGTGTGCTTGCCGTCCAGCCAGGAGGCCTTCTTCGCGGTCACGATGAAGAACTGCGAGCCGTTGGTGTTGGGGCCGGCGTTGGCCATCGCCAGCGCGCCGCGCACCACCTTGTGGGGGTTGATCTCATCCTCGAAGGTGTACCCCGGGCCGCCGGTGCCGGTGCCCTGCGGGCAGCCGCCCTGGATCATGAAGTCCTTGATGATCCGGTGGAAGTTGAGGCCGTCGTAGAAGCCCTCGGAGGCCAGCTTGCGGAAGTTCTCGACGGTTTTGGGGGCGTCCTCGTCAAACAGCTCGAAGACGATCGTGCCCTCTGTGGTTTGCATGGTTGCGGTAGACATGCGCGCAGACTACTCGCTTTGATGGCGCAACCCCATCGCACCGGAGCTAGAGACGCGCAACCGCGGCTGCCTGGAGCCGGCTGGACACCCCGAGGGCTTGATAGATGCTTCTCAGGTGATACTTCACAGTATTGGTGCTGATTATCAGTTGCTGCGCGATCTCCGCGTTGGTGTAACCCTCCGCAAGTAGAGCCAGGATTTCCTGCTCTCGCAGCGTCAGCCGGCCAACGGCGGGATCCAGCCGTCCACCCGAGGCTTTGTCGGGATCGCTACGCGCAGTGGATCCCTCGTCCGAGCGGTAGGCGTCATCGGTGTGCCTGTGCAGGGCACCGCCCAACACCCATCCGACCCGAGGATCGCAGGGCGCCCACTCCCGCGGCCCGAGGCGTCGCACGAGACCGTTCAGGTGCAGACGTGTCATGGCGTGCGACACTTCGGTCCCGTCGATCTCCGGAGTGGCTTCGTATGGCCCCCGGCCCTGCGCCACGGTGAGCAGCAGGTGACCGCCGAGCCGGTGCACAGAACGAGCGTGGTGCATGCAATGCCGTGCCAGATCGACCTGACGCGCAGCCACACGCCCAACCACGGCATCGACGACCGCCAGGGCTTCCGGGCCCGATGCCGGCAGCTCGCCGAGAATTTCCAGCGTGGCGCGCGGATGGCCGAGGGTGCGTTCGACGACGGCCTCCACGACTTCGGCGTCCTGGCCGGTGACGGCCGCGAACGCCGAAGGGGTTGGAGGATCCAGCGTCAGCCAGCGACCGCCCATGTGGTAGGCGGCCTCGGGGCCGCTGGCCAGATCCTGTGCCGGTGGACGCGCGCACACGATTACGCGCAGATCGCTCAGATACTGCCCGCGCGACCGCAGCCTCCAGAGCAGCTGGGCTGCGTCGGGAGAGCCGAGCCGCGCCGCCTCGGGAGCCTCCAGGTGATCGATTGCGATCACCAGACGCCGACTGCTCGCCAACTCCAGCGTGGCGTTGACCGCAGCGTCGATGGCGTCCGCCCTGCCAACGCCCCGAGCCGGCGCTCGCGCCTCCG
>CAYNGQ010000166.1:0-5287 GCA_964396735.1 uncultured Solirubrobacteraceae bacterium
TGGTGGCCAGCTCGCTGGGGTGGGGCCTGTGGGCGCAGCGCAGCGGGATGACCGGCGGCATGGGCGAGGCGGACCTGATGCGGATGGAGCGCGCCGGCGTGAAGGCGCTCTCCACCGAGCAGGGCCTCGAGCTGTTCGACCGCGCTCTGGAAATCGACGCGCCGCTCGTGATCCCGGCGCGTCTGGACCTGCGGGCGCTGCGCGCCCTGGCGGAGATCGCCGAGCTGCCGCCGCTGCTGCGCGGCCTGATCAGCGGCTCGGCCCGGCGCACGCGGGCCGGCGCGGGCTCGCTGACGGCGCGCCTGGCGGGGCTGCCGGCGGGCGAGCACGCGCGCCTGGCCCTGGAGGTCGTGCGCGCCGAGGCGGCGGCGGTGCTGGGGCACCCATCGCCGGAGGCGGTGGAGACCGATCGCGCCTTCAAAGAGCTGGGCTTCGACTCGCTCTCCGCGGTCGAGCTGCGCAACCGCCTGGTGCTCGTCACGGGCCTGCGCTTGCCGGCGACGCTGATCTTCGACTACCCCAACCTGACCAGCCTCGTCGAGCACCTGGTGGGCATGATCGCGAAGGACGGGAGCGGGCGAGCCCCGCTGGAGACCGAGCTCGACCGGCTGGACGCGGCGCTGACGTCGATCGGGGATGATGAGACCGAGCGCCGGCGCGTCAGCGAGCGCCTGCAGGGGTTGATCGCGAGATTGGGCGCCACGCGCGAGGCCGGGGAGGGGGCCGGCGTGGCGGAGAGGATCGAAGCGGCCTCGGACGACGAGATCTTCGGGTTCATCGACAACGAGCTCGGCGCGGCCACCGCCGGCGAGCGAGAGCGCCCTGGCGGCGCGGCGGGGGAGGGCCGGGATGGCGAGTGACGAGCAGCTCCGCGATTACCTGAAGCGGGTCACGATCGATCTGCACGACACGCGCCTGCGCCTGCGCGAAGCGGAGCAGCGGGGGCGGGAGCCGATCGCGATCGTCGGCATGAGCTGCCGCTATCCGGGTGATGTGGGCTCGCCCGAGGAGCTGTGGGAGGTGGTGGCGCACGGCCGCGACGCGCTCTCGGTGTGGCCCACCGACCGGGGCTGGGAGCGGCTGTTCGCCTCCGATCCCGATGCGCTGGGGGCCGGCGTCGTGCGCGAAAGCGGGTTTCTCAGCGACGCGGCCGGCTTCGACCCCGGCTTCTTCGGGATCGGCCCGCGCGAGGCGCTGGCGATGGATCCGCAGCAGCGGCAGTGGCTGGAAGTCTCGTGGGAGGCGTTCGAAGCCGCCGGGATCGATCCGGGATCGCTGCGCGGCGCGCCGATCGGGGTGTTCGCCGGGATCAGCGCGCACGAATACATGGAGGCGCTTGCCCACAGCTCCTCGCTCGCGGGGCTCGCCGGCTACATGATGACCGGGACCCTCGGCAGCCTGGTGTCGGGCCGTGTCGCCTACGTGCTCGGGCTGGAGGGTCCGGCGATGACGGTCGACACGGCGTGCTCCTCCTCGCTGGTGGCGCTGCACCTGGCGTGCGGGGCGCTGCGTGCGGGCGACTGCGAGCTCGCGCTGGCGGGCGGGGTGACGGTGCTCTGCACGCCGGTCGCGTTCACCGAGTTCGCCCGGCAGGGAGGGCTGGCGCCCGATGGGCGCTGCAAGTCGTTCGCCCACGCCGCTGACGGCACCAGCTTCTCCGAGGGCGTCGGCGCGCTCGTCCTCGAGCGGCTCTCCGACGCGCGACGCAACGGCCACGCGGTGCTGGCGGTGGTGCGCGGCAGCGCCGTCAACCAGGACGGCGCCAGCAACGGCCTGACGGCGCCGAACGGCCCCGCTCAGCAGCGGGTGATTCGCAGCGCGCTGGCCAACGCGGGCCTCTCCGCGGGCGAGGTGGACGTGGTCGAGGCGCACGGGACCGGCACGATGCTCGGCGACCCGATCGAGGCGCAGGCGCTGATCGCCACCTACGGGGAGGCTCGCGAGCAGGGGCGCCCGCTGCGGCTGGGGTCGATCAAGTCGAACCTCGGGCACACGCAGGCCGCGGCGGGGGTGGCCGGCGTGATCAAGACGGTGATGGCGATGCGCCACGGGATTCTGCCGCAGACGTTGCATGTGGACGAGCCCTCGCAGCAGGTCGATTGGTCGGCCGGGACCGTGTCGCTGCTGAGGGACGCGACTCCGTGGGTGCGGAGCGGCGAGCCGCGGCGGGCGGGCGTCTCCTCGTTCGGGATCAGCGGCACCAACGCGCACGTGATCCTCGAGGAGGCGCCGGAGGCGGAGGCGGTGGCGCCCGGGTGGCGGGCGAGCGGGGAGCCCGCGAATGGCGCGCGGGCGAACGGGGCACTGGTGGCCGACGGCCACCCGGTCGTCGTCGAGGAGGTCGGAGCGGATGCGCGGGCGGCGCCGGCGTTCCCGCTCCTGCCGTGGGTGCTCTCGGGCAAGGGCGCGCCCGCGCTGCATGCGCAGGCCGAGCGCCTGCGCGCGCGGGTGGCCGCCGACGGCGGTTTGAGGTTCGAGGATGTCGCGTTCTCGCTGACCCGCCGCGCGGCGTTCGAGGAGCGGGCGGTCGTCCTGATCGAGCCGCCTCCTGACCGTGAGCGCGAGGATCCCGAGCCGCCTCCCGACCGTGAGCGCGAGGACCCGCTGAGCGGCCTGGGCGCCCTGGCGGCCGGCGAGCGCGCGCCCGGCGTGATCCTGGGCACGGCCTCGCGCGGTGAGGGCCGGATGGCGTTCCTGTTCACCGGCCAGGGCGCGCAGCGCGCCGGCATGGGCCGCGAGCTGTACGGGGCGTTCCCGGCCTTTCGCGACGCGCTCAGCGAGGCGTGCGGACACCTCGACGGGCTGCTGGGGCGCTCGCTGCGGGATGTGATGTTCGGCGAGGGCGGCGATGACCCGGGATTGCTCGATCAAACCATGTACACGCAGGCGGGGCTGTTCGCGCTCGAGGTGGCGCTGTTCAGGCTGCTGGAGAGTTGGGGCGTGCATCCCGACTTCGTGATCGGCCACTCGATCGGCGAGCTGGCGGCGGCGCACGTGGCGGGTGTGTTCTCGCTCGAGGACGCCTGCGGGCTGGTCGCGGCGCGCGGCCGGCTGATGGGCGAGCTGCCCGGCGGCGGGGCGATGCTCGCGGTCGCCGCCGGCGAGCGGGAGGCGCTGGAGTCGCTGGCCGGCCACGAGGGCAGGGTGGCGCTCGCGGCGGTGAACGGCCCCGCCGCGGTGGTGCTCTCCGGCGACGAGGACGCGGTGGGGGAGCTGGCCGGCGCATGGGAGGCGCGGGGGCGCAGGGTCAAGCGGCTGCGGGTGAGCCACGCGTTTCATTCGCCGCGGATGGACGCGATGCTCGCGGAGTTCGCGCAGGTCGCCGCGGGCGTGTCGTTCGCCGCGCCGCGGATCCCGGTCGTCTCGAACGTGACCGGGGAGCTCGCCGCCGAGGAGCAGCTGTGCGACCCGGAGTATTGGGTGCGCCAGGTGCGCGAGCCGGTGCGCTTCGCGGACGGCATCCGCCGGCTGGAGCGCGAGGGTGTGCGCGGCTTCGTCGAGCTCGGCCCGGACGGGGTGCTGAGCGCGATGGCTGACGACTGCTTACGGCAGGGGGGGGCGGAGGACGGATCCGCGTGGAACGGGGGCGCGCCTCCGCGCCACGATGGCGCGTCTACACACAACGGCGGCGAGTTCGAGCGCGACGGCGGCGAGCTCGAGCGGGACGAGGATCGCCCGGTCCTTGTCGCCCTGCTGCGGGGGGACCGCCCGCAGGCGCGGTCGCTGCTGTCGGCGCTGGCGGAGCTCTGGGTGCGGGGCATGCGCGTCGACTGGGGCCGGATGCTCGCGGGCACGGGCGCCAACCGCGTCGAGCTGCCCGCGTACGCCTTCCAGCGCGAGCGCTACTGGTTTGAGACGCCCGCGCCGGGCGCGCGCGATGCCGCGGCGGCGGGTCAGGATACGACCGGGCATCCCCTGCTCGGCGCCCCGCTCGGCTTGGCCGCCGGGGAGGGCCTGCTGTTCACCGGTCAGCTGTCGTTGCGCACCCACCCGTGGCTGGCCGATCACGCGGTGATGGGCACGGTGCTGCTGCCCGGCACGGCCTTCGTGGAGCTCGCGCTGCACGCGGGCGGCCAGGTCGGGTGCGGCACGCTGGCGGAGCTCGTGGTCGAGACGCCGCTGGTGCTCTCGGATGAGGACACGGTGCGGCTGCAGGTGTGGCTGAGCGAGCCCGACGAGTCGGGCTCGTGGTCGGTGGGCATCTATTCGTGCTCGCACAGCGATCGGGAGGAGGATGCGTGGCCCGGCGGCGAGGAGTGGGTTCGTCACGCCGGCGGTGTGCTGAGGGGCGATCTGCCGATAGCCCAAGCCCTGACAGCCCCGGTGGCCGGCCAACCGACCGACTCGGACGGGGAGCCCGAGGGTCCGCTCGGTGGCGTGTGGCCTCCGCCGGACGCGGTGGAGCTGCCGCTCGAGGGGTTCTACGAGGGGCTCGCCGAGGTGGGGTTCGAGTACGGGCCGGCGTTCCAGGGGTTGCGCGCGATGTGGCGGCGCGGCGAGGATGTCTTTGCCGAGGTGTCGCTCCCCGAGGACCAACATGAGCAGGCCGCTCGGCTCGGGATCCACCCGGCGCTGCTCGACGCCGCGCTGCACGGGATCGCCGCGCTCGCGGCCGTCGATGCAGGGTTGCCGTTCGCCTGGAGCGGCGTCTCGCTGCACGCGATCGGAGCGTCGACGTTGCGTGTGCGCTTGGCGCGCACCGGCAACGGCGCCGTGTCGCTGCTCGCCGCCGACGAGGACGGCGGTCTGGTCGTCTCGATCGATTCGCTGGCGTTACGGCCGGTTGCGCGCGAGCAGCTGGAGAGCGCGCGCGATCGCCGCCACGACTCGCTGTTCGGCGTCGAGTGGACGCCCGTCGCCGTCGGTGGGGCGGCCGCGCGGGATGTCGAGCTGGTAGCGCTCGCCGAGGCCGTGGATGGCGGCGTCCCGGTGGGGGAGGTCGTGTTCGTGCGCTGCCCGGGGGCCGTGGTCGATGAGACGGGCGTGTCCGGCGGCGGGGTGGTTGGCGCCGCGCACCGGGTGGCGCGGGACGTGCTGGCGCTGCTGCGGCAGTGGCTCGTCGATCAGCGGTTCGCGGACTCACGGCTGGTGCTCGTGACGGAGGGCGCGGTGGCGGTGGGGGCAGAGGAGGTGCCGGGTCTGGCGTGCGCGGCGGTGTGGGGGCTGGTGCGCTCGGCGCAGTCGGAGAGCCCGGGGCGGTTCGTGCTGATCGACGTGGACGGCGAGGAGGCTTCGTGGGCCGCCCTCGATACGGCGCTCGCCGGGGATGAGCAACAGCTCGCCGTGC
>CAYNGQ010000167.1:0-4497 GCA_964396735.1 uncultured Solirubrobacteraceae bacterium
CGCCGACGCGCAGCACGAGGTCGGGCTTGACGCCCGCGGCGAACGAGCCGTGGCGCAGCAACGCGTCGTAGTGCGCCACCGCCGCCTCCCCGCGCCGCGCGCCCGAGAGCGGGTCGGCCAGCAGCGGCCAGCCGGCCGCCGCGCAGAACGCCGACGCGGCCTCCCCCAGGGCGCTGTCGCGCTCGTAGCGCCCGGCCACCACCATCCCCCGGCGGGCGGCGGCCACGGGCCCGGCGAGCGAGCGCGCGTCCTCGGGCGCCGCCGCCCGCGCGGGCGTGCAGGTCACCAGCGGACGGCCATCGGGGCGCCCGGTGCGGTCGGCCGGCAGCGGCGTGTCCACCACCAGCGGCTCACGCAGCGGGAAGTTGAGGTGCACCACGCCGGGCCGGCCCTCCAGCGCACACCAGTACGCGCGGCAGGCGAGCGTGCGCATCCAGCGCAGCCGCTTCTCCGTGACCTCGTGCGTGCCCACCTCGAAAAACCACTTCGCGGCCTGCCCGAAGATCTTCACCTGATCGATCGTCTGGCCGGCGCCGTTCTCGCGCAGCTCGGGGGGGCGGTCGGCCGTGAGGATCAGCAGCGGCACGCCCGCCTCGTGCGCCTCGATCGCGGCCGCCAGCAGCTCCGCTGCGGCGGTGCCCGAGGTGCACGTCACCGCCACCGGCACCCCCGTCGCCTTCGCCAGCCCCAGCGCGAAGAAGCCGCTACAGCGCTCGTCGATGTGCGAGTGGCAGCGCAGTCGCGGCTCGCGAGCGAGGCTCAGCACCAGCGGCGTGCTGCGCGACCCCGGCGAGGTGCACGCGTGGCGCAGCCCGCAGCGCGCCAGCTCGTCCACGAACGCGCGCAGCAGCAGGTAGGCGCCGGTGGCGGTGGTCGTCTCGGGGTTGGAAGGGGAGTCAGTCACGAGGTGCGTCTGAGTGGATTGGGATTGGAGAAAAAAGGAGGGTGGGGGCTCGGGATGGTGTGGTGGGGCGAGGAAAGTAGGATTGGGTGGGTGCCGGAGAACCTGGTCCTGCTGCACGGTTTCGGCGGCACTCACCGCGCCTGGGACGGGGTGATGGAGCTGCTCGATCGTGAACGCTACCGTCCGCTGCCGCTCGACCTCCCCGGCCACGGCGCACGAGCGCAGGCGCCGCGGCCGATCTCGTTCGCTGGTTGCGTCGCCGACGTGCTCGCCGCCGGCCCCGAGCGCTTCGCGCTGTGTGGCTACTCGCTCGGCGGCCGCGTCGCGCTACACGTGGCGCTGGCGGCGCCCGAGCGGGTGGCGCGGCTGGTGTTGATTGGGGTCAACCCTGGCATCGAGGATGTGGGCGAGCGCACCGCGCGACGACGCTCCGACCGCGCTCTCGCCGACGATCTCGAACGCGCGCCCTACGAGCAGTTCGTCGAGCGCTGGCGCACCCAACCGCTGTTTGCCGCCGATCCTCCCGAGGTGGGGGCGCTGGCGCGCGAGGATCAGCGCCGCAATCGGCCCAACGCGCTGGCCGCCGCCATGCGGGGAATCGGCACGGGGGAGATGCAGCCGCTGTGGGATCGTCTCCCTGAGCTGGCAATGCCGGTCACTGTGCTGGTGGGGGAACGCGACACGAAGTTCATGGCGTTGGGCCGGCGGATCGTCGAGTTGCTGCCGGTGGGCGAGCTGGTCGTTGTGCCCGGAGGCCACGGGTTGCCGCTGGAGAACCCGGCGGCGGTCGCTCAGGCACTCGAACAACGTCTTTCGAAATAACGGTGCGTCCAGGGGCGCATCCCGGTCGTACCGGTCTTTTTCAAAGATGTCTTGAGGGATCGATGCCCAACCCTGGAGCAGGGGGCACCGCGATGCGGCCGTTGCGCACGGGCAGAGCACCCTCCTCCAATCCGTCGAACAGGCCGAGCGTCGCCAGGCCGCAGGCCGGGAGCGGGCCGCGCGAAGCGAGCGCGGCGGCGGCGTGCACGGCGGCGGCCACGCCGAGCGGGCCGTCGAGCGTCGATGCGAGGTAGACCTCCGCGCCCGAGGCCCTGACGAGCGCCGCGGCCGCGAGCAGGCCGGCGATGCCGCCGCAGCGGGAGATCTTCAGGCACACCGCGTCGGCGACGCCCGCGCCCAGCGCTCCGTGCTCGGCCGCGGTCTCGTCGATCGCCACGCGTACCGCCACGCGCTCGCGCACCTCGCGAACCGCCCGCAGGCCGTGGGTGGGCTCCTCCACGAGCTCGAGGCCCACGGGGGTGAGCGCTTCGATCGCGCGTACCGCACTCTCGACGTCCCATGCGCCGTTGGCGTCGAGGCGCAGCGCGGTGTGGGGGCCCACGGCGGCGCGCACCGCCGCCACGCGGCCGGCGTCGTCGCCGACGCCCACCTTCAGCTTCACGCACTCATACCCCTGCTCCGCCGCGCGCGCGGCCTGCTCGGCGGCGCCCGCGCGGTCGGTCGCGCCGACGGTGGCGTTGACCTGGATCTCGGAGATTGGAAGCCCGCCCACCCCGTCGGTGAGCAGCGCCGCCACCGGCCTGCCGGCGCGCCGCCCGGCGCGATCCCACAGCGCGAGGTCGATCGCGGCGAGCGCCGCGGGTAGATCCTCCACGCGCCGGCACGCCTCGATCAGCTGTGCGCCGTTCGCGGTTGCGGATTGCATCAGCACCGGCCGGTAGGCCTCCAGCGCCGCGCGCACCCGAGCGATGCTGACGCCGTCGTAGGGCTCGAGAGGGGCCGCTTCGCCGTGACCGCTCACGCCGTCGGCGTCGGTCAGCGTCACCGCCAGCAGCCGCCGCTCACGCACCGCTCCGTATGCGGTCTGCAACGGTGTGCGCAGGCGCAGCGTGCACTCGGTGACGGTCATCTGCATGGGGTCATCTCCCTGGCCCCGTCGCGGGCGCTTGGCGACCGGTCAAATGAGCCCGACTCCACGGACGGGTGCGACAGTGTCTCCCACAAACAATGCCCTCCTACCCGCCGATCCCTCCGCTGGCCAGGATCCCGGCGGCGAACAGCAGGCAGAACAGCAGCTGCAGCAGGCCCGTGCGCGCGAGCGCCCCGTTCAGCGCGGGACCATCGATGCGGGTGCGCACCACGCGGATCAGGGAGAGCGCCAGCGGGATCGCCGCCCACGGGAGCAGCAGCCACGCGGTCATCGAGCCGAGCGCCCACGGCAGTGGCGCGGCGAGGAAGGCGATCGTGAGCATCGTGGTGTATAGCGCCCGCGTGCGCTGCCTGCCGAGGCGCACCGCGAGCGTGCGCTTGCCCGCGCGGCGGTCGGTGTCGATGTCGCGCACGTTGTTGACGACAAGAATCGCGCTGGCCAGCAGGCCGACAGGCACCGCGCACGCGAACGCCTGCCAGGGCAGGTGCTGCACCTGCACGTAGTAGGAGCCGGCCACGGCGACGATCCCGAAGAAGAGGAACACGAACAGCTCGCCCAGCCCTTCATACCCGTATGGGCGCGGCCCGCCGGTGTAGAGGACGCCGGCGAGTATCGACGCCGCGCCGACCGCCAGCAGGCCCCAGCCGGCGACCGAGATCAGGTAGGCCCCGCACAGCACCGACAGCCCGAAGGTGACGTAGGTGGCGATCAATACCTGGCGGGGGGGCACGAGGCCGCCCGCGGTGACGCGCACCGGGCCGAGGCGGTCCTCGGTGTCCGCGCCGCGGCGGGCGTCGGAGTAGTCGTTTGACAAATTGGTGCCCACCTGGATGAACACCGCGCCGAGCAGCGCCGCCACGAACGCGAGCGCCCTGAAGTGGTCGTCTCCCAGCGCCAGCGAAGTGCCGACGAGCACCGGGGCGATCGCCGCCGGCAGCGTGCGCACACGCGCCGCCATCACCCAGATGCGCACCACGCTGGGGGAGTGCACTGTGAGCGGCGGGCGGTCCTCGATCGACACGGTGGGGGTCACGATGTCCAGCTCGCGACCGGTCGCCCGGGGGCGGTTGGGGGGTGGGGTGTTGTGTTAAAAGTTTTGGCCCCTAACCAATTCGCCAGGACCCTCTCCTGGGGCTGTCGCCCGCCACGGAGATACACGGTCATGCCCGCCGCGGAAAGCGCGAGAAGTCGGGGGTGCGCTTCTCGCGGTAGGCGTTGCGGCCCTCCTGAGCCTCCTCGCTGCCGTAGAAGAGCAGGTTGGCGTCGTGCGCCAGCTGCTGCACCCCGGAGAGGCCGTCCTCGGCGGCGTTGAACGAGGCCTTCAGTAGGCGCAGCGCGAAGGGAGAGAGCGCGAGCATCTCCCGGCACCACCCCACGGTCTCCTCCTCCAGGCGCTCCAGCGGCACCACGGTGTTGACCAGCCCCATCTCCAGCGCTTGCGCCGCGTCGTACTGGCGGCAGAGAAACCAGATCTCCTTCGCCTTCTTCGGCCCCACGAGGTTGGCGAGCAGCCCCGCGCCGAAGCCCCCGTCGAAGGAGCCCACGCGCGGTCCCACCTGGCCGAAGCGGGCGTTCTCGGCGGCGATCGTCAGGTCGCAGACGAGGTGCAGGACGTGACCGCCGCCGATCGCGTACCCGGCGACCATTGCCACGACCGGCT
>CAYNGQ010000168.1:0-4335 GCA_964396735.1 uncultured Solirubrobacteraceae bacterium
CCATCCGCCGATCCCGACCCGCCCCCCGGGGAGGACGTGCCGCCGGTGATCTGGGCGGCCGTGGCGCCCGCCGGTAGCGCCAGCGCTACCGCCGCCGCTAAAGCGAGGAATCGAAATCGCTTGTTCGCCCGAGTGCTTGCCATGCGATGAGGGGCCGATTCGCGCGACCGACCATAACCACTAATGGGGTTCGCAACCTACCTGCGGGACAGAAGTTGCGCTACGAGGCCGACTGGCCGAAACGGGGGACGCGAGCCCAGGCGAGTGTCTCCCGGCTTCGCTCCGGCCGCTCGTCCTCAGTCAGAGAGCGCACAGTTGGGCGGGCTCAGCCCTCAGGCCCAGCGGAACCCGAGCGGTGCAAGCGACGGTGCAAGCGGGCTTGCAGGCAGGCCCGCGGGGGGGTCGGGCAGGTTGAAGCCGCTGGGCGCCACGTCGTTGGGGGCGTCGGCGTGAAACAGCGAGGCGAGGTACTGGATCTGCCCGCGGCCCACGCCCAGCTCGAACTGGCCGCCGCCGTAGTTGCCGATGCCCCGCTGCGCGCAGAAGTCAAACGCGTCCACGAGGTTGCGCAACCCGCCCAGGCGCGAGGGCTTGATGTTGACCATCCGCGGGGGGTAGCGCAGCGCTTCGATGTCCGCCACCGAGTGGATCGGCGCGTCCCACGAGAAGCGCTCCCGGTGCTCCGCCAGCACCGCGTCGGTCTCGGGCGTCAGCGCCGGGTCCTCGATCCACGCCTCCGGGAGCGCCTCCACCACCCGTCGGTACAGCGCCGGGTCGGCCGGCTGGTCGACGATCGAGCCGCTGTAGTAGGCCTTGAAGTCCACCGACTCCACCGCGCCGGTCGCCGCCAATTCGGCGATCAGCCGCTCATCCCACGAGCTGGTTGGGTCGAGCTTGAAGCACAACCCCGGGTACAGCTCCAGGCGCCGTTGCAGCGGCGCGAGCGTGGGCGGCTCGCCCAGGCGCAGCGATACCACGAAGCGCACCGGCGCCGGCTCCCTGCCGAGCAGCGCATGCAGGGTCGTGCCCGCCTGGCGCAGCCCGAGGTCAAGCGCCGCCGACTCGTACGCCCACAGGCGATAGCGTTGCGAGACCTCCCGCTGGGGGGGCTCCGGGAAGAGCTCGAGCTCGCGCAGGCGCTCGGCGAAGGAGGCGATCGTGAAGCTGCCCGCCAGCGGCAGCGTCGGTCCGGCGGCCTGGAGGATCTCGTGGTCGAGCGCGTCGTAGGTGACGTCCTCCCCCTGCCCCTCCTCACCTATGCCTTTCAGGCGGATCACCGTCGAGAGGCGCTCGAATTCGCTCGACACCTTCGCGCTGAGTGGCTCCAGCGCGTACTCCTCGATTCGCACCGGCAGCTCCGCGAGGAGCTCCCAGGTGCTCACCCGCCCGCCTCGCTTTTGGCGGCCTCACCCTCCAGTCTCGCGACTAGCTCCTCCAGGCGCAGCTCCTCCAGTGCTCCGCCCACGGCCTCCAGCTCGACGGCGCAGCGCTCGATCAGCTCCTTGCCCTCCTTCACAAGCTGGAGCGTATCGGTGAGGCTGGCCTCGCCCGAGTCCAGCCGGCGGATGATCTCCTCGACGCGAGCCACGTTTGCCTCATAGCTCACGATCCCTGCTCCTCGATCCGCGCGCCGACGGCGCCGTCGGCGAAGTGCAGCCGCACCTGCGTCTGTTCGCGGGCACGCGCCGCGCTCGACAGGGGCTCGCCGGTGGGGCCCTGCACCAGCGCATACCCCCGCTCCAGCGTCCGCTGCGGGTCGTGCGCCGCCAGCGCCAGCGCGAGGCGCTCGAGCTCGCGGGGACGCCGCCGCCGGCAGTCGCCGACCGCCGCCTGCGTCTTGCGCTCCAGCACGACCGCTCGGCGCCGTGTCAGCGCGCGCTCGGCCTCCACCCGCCGGCGTGCGCCGGCTCGGATCTCGCGCAGCTGCTGGTGCAACCGCGTGCGCTGGCGCTCCAGCTGTTCGGTGGGGGCACGTGAGAGCGCCGCCAGCGTGCGCGCCCGCTCCAGCACCGCGCGGTGGCCGTGGCGGTGCAGGCGCTTGGCGGCCCTCCCCAATTCGGCGCGAGCCTGCGCGCAGTCCACCCCCACCGCCTCCTCGGCGGCGTGGGTGGGGGTCGAGCAGCTCACCGCCGCCACGTCGTCGAGCAGCGTGCGATCGGTGTGGTGGCCCACCGAGGCGATCACCGGCACCCCCAGCAGCGCCACGGTGCGGCAGAGCGTCTCGTCGCAAAAGCACAGCAGATCCGCCAGCGAGCCCCCGCCGCGCGCGACGATCGCCACGTCCACGCCGCCCACCGCCGCCAGATCCTGCAGCGCGCGGGTGATCGCCGGGGCGGCGTGGCGATCCTGCACGGGCGCGAAGCCCCACACGATCGTGCCCGCCCAGCCGCGGCGGCGCAGGCCCGCGAGGACGTCGTCGCGGGCCTTGCCCCCCTCTCCCGTAACCACGCCGATCGTGCGCGGCAGCTGTGGGCGCGACAGGCGCTGCTGGCGCTCCAGCAGGCCCTCCGCCGCCAGCGCCTTGCGCAGGCGATCGATCCGCGCGAGCAGGTCGCCTTCGCCCGCCACCCGCAGGTCGCTCACCGCGAAGCTGAAGCTGGGGGAGGCGGCGGCGCTGCCGGGGTAGTAGTCGCAACCGCCGGCCACCACCACCTGCATCCCCTCTCTGACGGCGCCGACGCGCTGCACCACCGCTTCCCAATCGGCCTTCCACGCCGCGCACGGGATCGCGCCATGGGCGTCACGCAGCTCGAAGTACACCCGTGCCCGCGAGGGCCGCAGATCGGCCAGCTCGCCCACCAGCTGCACGCGCGCGAACTCGCGCAGCCGCGCGCGCAGCGCCGCCGCGTACTCTCCCACCCCGAACGGGCCCGCCAGCGCGCTCCCCGGAATCCCCGCGGGCATAGTGGGGGCCGGCGTAAGCGTGTCGTTGCCGGACATCTCTCCAGTGAGCGTAAAGGGTGGTTCAGACGGTCGAAGCTGGCTCGAAGGGGGTGCAGAGGCCGCAGGCAGCGCGAGCCAGGCGAATCGAACTCCCCGGTCGATTGCCGCTAGGATCGATTTTCCTGTGGCACGTGCCCGCTCCCGTAAGCGTCGTCCCACCGGCGCCACACGGGCACCGGCGAGAGCCAACGGCGCCGCCTCCAGGGCGGGTGCCTCCGAGGTGCTCGACGTCGAGGTGGCCGGCGCTGGAAAGAAGGGCGGCAAGGCGGCTGCCTCGGGGAAGGCACGTTCGGCGCGCGCCGCCAACAAATCGCGCTCGCCCGCGGCGCCCACCTACGGGGAGCGCCCCAACGCGCCCTGGCATCCGCTACCGCTTTCGGAGCTGTTGATCCTTGTCGGCGCGATCGCCGCCGCGCTCGGGCTGGCCCGCTCAGGCCACGACGCCTCGGGCGGGGGGCGGCTGCTGCTCGCCGGCCTCGGGGCGGTGGGGATCGGCACGATCGAGGTGACCCTGCGCGAGCACCGCAGCGGCTACCGCTCGCACACGGTGATGCTCGCCGGGCTGGTGGTGCTCGTGTTCGACTCCCTCCTCGTGCTGGCGCTCACTTCGTTCACGACGCTGCCGCGGATCTTCACCCTCGGCCTGGTCGCGCTCGACTTCGCGCTGTTCGCGGTGCTCTTCAAACTGCTCCGCGCCCGCTTCGTGCAGGCGCGCCACGCGCGGGTGATCAGAGCAGGGTGAGGTGAGATCTGCTCTGCAACGCGCCTTCTCGATGCGCCCGGGAGCGCGGGTGATCAGAGCAGGGTGAGCGCCCCCGCCGGGTCGCGGCCCAGCGGCGGCTCGGGTGCGACCCACTGCTCTTCGGGGGCGACCACGCCGGGGACGTCGTAGTCCAACCGGTTGTCCCTGCCGGCGATCACCGTGGGGTCGCCGCAGATCTCGATCAGCCGCGAGAAGGTGCGCATGCCGACGTGGTCGGCCAGCTCGCGCGCGTCGTAGGCGAGCGGCCCATCCGCGTCGGACTCGACGTCGGAGGTGAACACGATCGCGCGCTGCTCCTCGTAGCGCGCGTTGACGATCAGATACAGCTGCTCCAGCACCCACTCGGTGGGACGCACCACGCGCAGATCCTCGATGTGCAGCAGCTCGACTTCGGCGAGCGTCCTGATCACGTCGCTGCGGCGCTCGCGGCTGTCGGCGTCGATCGTGTCCCTCAGCCTGTTGAGGAGCGCCACCGCGTTGAAGCTCAACACCGAGTGGCGCCCGTGCGCGGCGGTCGCCGCGATCGTGTAGCCGAGGGTCGTCTTGCCCGTGCCCGTATGCCCCATCAGCCACAGGCCCCTGCCCTCGGCGAGGTTGCGCTGGATGTCGGCGCAGTAGCGCTTCACCTT
>CAYNGQ010000169.1:0-2747 GCA_964396735.1 uncultured Solirubrobacteraceae bacterium
CCGCCGCCAAGGCGTTCCCCTGCACCGCCGTGCTGCGCACGCTCGCACAGGAGGGCCTGTGGTGCGACGTGGCATCCGGTGGGGAGATGCACCTCGCGCTACAGGCCGGCTTCGCCCCCGAGCGGCTGGTGCTGCACGGCAACGCCAAGTCCGAGGCGGAGCTGCGGCTGGCGCTGCGCCACCGCGTGGGGCTGATCGTGATCGACAACCTCGACGAGGTCGCCGCCCTGGAGCGGCTGCTAGGGGATTTGGACCCCACCCACCCGGAGCTCGCCGACGCGCCCCCGCAGCCGGTGCTGGTGAGGGCCACGCCCAACGTCAGAGGCGACACGCACGAGAAGATCTCCACCGGCCAGGCCGACTCGAAGTTCGGCTTCGCGATGGACCAGGTGGCGGGCGCAGTCGAACGCATCCGCGGCATCCCCGGTCTGGTGCTGGAGGGCGTGCACGCGCACATCGGCTCGCAGCTGTTCGACCTGGAGTCCTTCCGCCGCGAGGTCGCCCAGCTCGCCGGCCTGCGCGAGCTCGCGGAAGGGGGCGGCTTCCCCACCTGGGACCTCGGTGGCGGCCTCGGCGTGGCGTACACCGTCGACCAGCGCCCGCCCGCAATCGAGGAGTACGTGGGCGCGCTGGCGCAGGCCGCGCGCGAGCGCCTCGGCGACTACAAGCGCCTGCTGATCGAGCCCGGCCGCGCGCTCACCGCGAACGCCGCGGTGACGCTATACACCGTGCAGAGCGTCAAGCGCAACGTCTCCACCTGGGTGGCGGTGGACGGCGGCATGTCCGACAACCTGCGCCCGATGCTGTACGGGGCGGTGTACGAAGCGCACGTCGCCGATCGCTTCGGCGGCGACACCCCGTGCGTGCTGGCAGGCAAGCACTGCGAGTCGGGCGACGTGATCGTGCGCGAGGCGCTGCTCGAGCACCCCCGCCCGGGGGACGTGATCGTCACTCCAGCCACCGGGGCGTACGGGTATGCGATGGCCAACAACTACAACGGCGTTCCCCGCCCGCCGGTCGTCTTCTGCAAGGACGGCGACGCGCGCGTGGTCGTGCGGCGCGAGTCCTACGAGGATCTACTCTCCCGCGATGTCGGCTGAGCCCTTCCGCATCGGCCTGCTCGGCCACGGCACGGTCGGCGGCGCCTTCGCGACGCTGCTGCAGGAGCGCGCCGATGAGATCGAGCGCTTCAACGGCCGCCGCCCGGTGATCACCGGAGTGCTGACGCGCACGCGCGGGAACTTCGCCGAGATCCTCCCCGAAGCCGACATCGTCGTGGAGGTGATGGGCGGGGTGGAGCCCGCGCGCGAGCATCTGCTGGCGGCGATGCGCGCCGGCGTCGACATCGTCACGGCCAACAAGCAGCTGCTCTCCCAGCACGGGGAGGAGTTGTTCGAGACGGCGCGCGAGCACGGCGTGCGGCTGCGCTTCGAGGCGGCCGTCGCCGGCGCCGTGCCGGTGGTGCGCGTGCTCGAGGAGTCGCTGTCGGCGACCCCGATCGAGCGCATCCACGGGATCGTCAACGGCACGACCAACTACATCCTCGGCGAGATGGACCGCGGCGGCACCTACCCCGAGGCACTGGCGGAGGCGCAGCGCCGCGGCTACGCCGAGGCCGACCCGTCAGACGACGTCAGCGGCAGGGACGCGGCGGCGAAGATGGCGATCCTCGCGCGCCTCGCGTTCGGCGCGCCGGTGCATCTCGACGACGTGCGCTACGAGGGCATCGAGCAGCTGCAGCCCGAGGACCTGCGCTCGGCGCGCGAAATGGGCCTCGGCCTGAAGCTGATCGGCACCGCCGAGCGGCTCGGGGGCGGGCTGTCGGTGCGGGTGCACCCCGTGTTCCTGTACGCCGGCCACCCGCTCTCCTCGGTGTCGGGCCCGTTCAACGCGGTGACGGTCGAATCGGAGACGGTCACCGAGATCACGCTCTCCGGCCCCGGCGCCGGCGGCCGGCAGACCGCGAGCGCGGTGCTGGGCGACGTCGTCAGCGTGATGACCGGCGGCGCTCAACCGCCCGCCCCGCCGCTGCCGCTGCCGCTGCTGGGAGACGTGGAGAGCGCCTTCTACCTGCACTTCGACGTCGCCGATCGCCCGGGGGTGCTCGGGGCGATCGCGCAGGTGCTGGGCGAGTACGGCGCCTCGATCAAGTCGGTGATGCAGCGCCGCGTGGGCGGCGACGTGGTGCCGCTGACGATGGTGCTGCACCCGCTGCTGGAGTCGCGCCTACGCGAGGCGCTGGCGCAGATCGGCGAGCTGGAGCTGGTGCGCTCGGCACCACGCGCGATCAGGGTGATAGAAGAGGAGTTCGGATGACACCAGCGGCCGCGATGAGGATGGAGTTTTCAAGGAGGGCCCCCACAAGGGGGGCCGGGGGATGGGTTGCGTGTTGGCGATCCCGAGGCAGCAGATGAAGCCGGCCCTGATCGACCGCTGGCGCGAGCACCTCCCGTTCGCGCCCGGGGACCCCGTGGTGAGCCTCTGCGAGGGCGCCACGCCGCTGCTCTCGGCGCCGGTGATCTCGGAGATGGTGGGCGCCGAGGTGCACCTGAAGCTGGAGGGCGGCAACCCCACCGGCTCGTTCAAGGACCGCGGCATGACCTGCGCCGTGTCGGCGGCGGTGCGCGAAGGCTCGAAGGCGGTGATCTGCGCCTCCACGGGCAACACCGCGGCGAGCGCCGCTGCGTACGCCGCGCGCGCCGGGCTCACCTGCGCGGTGATCGTGCCCGACGGCAAGATCGCGATCG
>CAYNGQ010000170.1:0-5262 GCA_964396735.1 uncultured Solirubrobacteraceae bacterium
GAGGGGTCGGTCGTCGTCAACGACGTGCGTAAGGCCAAGAAAGGCTTTGGCCTGAACGCCTCGACGAACGAGATCGTCGATCTCGTCGCCGCCGGTGTGATCGACCCGGCGATGGTGACGCGCTCTGCGCTGCAGAACGCGGCGTCGATCGCGAAGAACATCCTCACGACCGAGGCGATCGTCGCCGAGGTCCCGGAGAAGGAAGGCGCCGGCATGCCCGGCGGCGGCGGAATGCCGGACATGTCAGGGATGATGTAGAGAGAGTTCGCGCAACGTCAGCCCGCAGCGATCCCGCCCGCCAACGCGCGGGTGACAGTCGACAGGTAGTGAAGAGGACCCGGCTAACGCCAACGCCGGGTCCTCTTCTATCGAGCGCTTGCTGACGGGCAGGGGAGTTGCGTCCTGCTTGCTCCTACTTGCGTGTGTAGGTCGCGATGAAGGCGCCGTGGGCCTGCGTGCCGCTCGCCCCGGTATTGCTTGCGAGTGACTTGAGCACCGGGAGGCCCGCGAAATCTGGCGAGATCCCGACCGCCTCTGACAGCCCATACAGTTCGAACTGGTAGTGCACGGTCGTTCCCCGCTTGGGGCAGATCGAGTAGGACTGCCGCTTATCGTCGCTGGCGACGCCGAGGAACGTTCCGAGCGGCAACTGCCCGGCGGACAGCTTGTGCAACGCGGGATTCAGGCCAGCGACCGCCCATTCGACGGAGATCTTGTAGCTCTTCGTCGCGGGATCGGGCGTGAAGCCTACGACGAACAGAGCGAGATCTCCCACGTCGGCGGGCACCGCGCCCCATTCGAGAGGTGGAGAGACGTCACGTCCATCGCATGTGTAACGGGCCGGTAGTGCTTCCCTGACCACCGCCGCGCTCTTGAAGGGTATCCGCGGGACCGCTTTGGCTTTGGCAGGCGCGTCGCTCCCGCAGCCGGCGAGTGCGAGCGTCGAGAGCAGCACGGTGCACCAGATCGTCTTCTGTGGTTCTCGCATCGACGCTCCTCCTTGGAGCCTGCCGGTTGACCCGTGCCGCTCTTGAAGAGGCAAGCTACTTCTCGAGCCAGGCGAAAACCAAGCGATTCCCAGAAGTGTTTCTAGCGATTGCACCGAGCGCAGACAGGCGGCGTGGGAAACAGCGGTGCGAAAGTTCAGGCCCGATGAGCCCATGAGCGCCGACTGGTCGCGCCGAAGCAGCGGTGGTCCTTGACCGCCATTTTCCAACGCGCCATCGTGCCCGAGCGGTTTGAACCATGGACGCCTCAAGATCGTGCTCGGGACCAGCCTGCTCATCGGAGCTGCGGCTATCGCCGTCACGCTGTCGCAGTCACCCGTGGCGGTCGCTCGGATAAACACCGCTCAGCTCAGGCCCATCGGGCAGACCTATCAACCGATAGCGGCCTGCCAGTCAAACGAAGTCCTCCCGCGGGAGACCTCCGCGATCCGCCTGCGGGTGGAATCCTTCTTCGGCCCGAGAGTCACGGTTGAGATGCTGGACCACGGACGGGTCATCGCGCAGGGAGAACGAGGGCCCGGATGGACAGGGGGCGTGGTCACCATGCCGGTCAGCCCGCTCTCGACGGCCAGGACCGGCTTGGATCTCTGCTTCAAGCTGTTCCTCAACGGCGACGAATCGAACATCCTGCTGGGCGAACCGACGACGGGAGCGCGAGCGGCCTACAGCCACGACGCGCGCCTGCCTGGACGCCTGCGGGTCGAATATCTTCGTCCTGGCAGGTCGTCATGGTGGTCGCTGGCGCCGGCGGTCGCCCGGCGAATGGGCCTCGGTCATGCATGGGCGGGCACGTGGAGCGTGCTGCTCGTACTTCTCCTGATGGGCGGCGTGACGCTTGTGTGCGGGCGCCTGATTCTGAGGGAGCTGGAATGAGCCGCGCTCAGACGACACCCGGGGCTCCGCCTCAACGACCAGCCCGCAAAGGACAGCAGGTTGGAGCGCGACGCTTCGGCAGGCGGGCGGGGAAGCAAAAGCGGCCGGAGGCGCGCAAGCGTCGAGCCGTTGGCCGGCGACCGGGATGGACGTCGCCTCGCGAGGTGTTGCGTCGAGTGCCAGCGGCCGCGTGGCTGTGCGCGCTCGTCGCATGCGCGAACGCCGTGGCCTGGTCGATCATCACACCGCCGTTTCAGGTGCCGGACGAACCCGAGCATGTCGCGTATGTGAAGGTGCTCGCGGAAGCGAGCCGGCTCCCCACTCAGAGCGGCAAGTTCTCGCTTGAAGAGGGGATCGCACTGGAAGATCTGCGTCTGCAAACGGTGGCGGAGCAGCCCGAGAACCAGCCGATCTCCTCGCGAGCGCAGCAGGAAAAGCTCGAGCGCGACCTCAAGCGGGACAAGGGCCCACCCGAAGAAGGCGGCGAGTACGCGGGCGTGGCCGCATCCCAGCCGCCGCTCTACTACGCTCTCGAGGCAATTCCCTACACCTTGGGCCGTGGTGGCACGCTGCTCGATCGGATCGAGCTGATGCGACTGCTGTCCGCGCTCATGGGCGGGCTCACCGCGCTGTTCACGTTCTTGTTCGTTCGCGAGGCGCTTCCGCGCGTCTCGTGGGCCTGGACGGTCGGGGGGCTTGGAGTGGCGCTCGTGCCGCTGCTCGGCTTCATGTCGGGGGCGGTCAACCCAGATTCGATGCTGTACGCCGTGACGGCGGCGGTGTTCTACGCGCTCGCGCGTGGCTTTCGACGTGGGCTGACTCGGGCCAGCGCGCTCACGCTCGGCGGTGTGATCGCGATCGGGCTGATGACGAAGCTGAACTTCGTCGGCATCGTGCCGGGTGCGCTGCTTGGGTTGGTCGTGCTCAGTGTCCGGGCGGCCCGCACGCTCGGGCGCGCAGCGTATGTCTCTCTCGCCTTCGCGCTCGCGTTGGCGGTGAGCCCGGCCGTCGTCTACGTGGTCGCTCACGTCGCGTCGGGTGCACCGGCGTTCGGCATCGTATCGAGCGCGATTCACTTCACACGGGGGTCTCCGTCGAAGGAGATCAGCTACATCTGGCAACTCTACCTGCCGCGCCTGCCCGGCATGCACCAGGACTTCGGGGGAATCTTCACGGCGAAACAGATCTGGTTCAAAGGGTACGTCGGTCTCTACGGGTGGCTCGACACGCCGTTCCCGGGCTGGGTCTACGAGCTTGCGCTGATCCCCGCCGGCGTGATCGCCGCTCTGTGCGTTCGCGAGCTTGTCGCGCGGGCTGGCGCGGTGCGGGCGCGGGTGGTTGAGCTGGCGGTGTATTGCGTCATCTGCGTCGGTCTCATGGCGCTGATCGGGGCGGACTCCTATCTCCGTTTTCCGAGCGTCGATGCGGAATACGGGCAGGTGCGCTACCTGCTGCCGTTGGTTCCGCTGCTTGGCGTGGTGCTCGCGCTCGCGGCGCGGGGTGCGGGGAAGCGTTGGGGTCCCGTGGTCGGCGCGGCAATCATCCTGCTGTTCTTGGGCCACGACGTGTTCAGTCAGCTGCAGGAGATTGGGCGATTTTATGGTTAGTCGTGAGTTGGTTGGAAACATTAAGGGCTGGTCGAATGCGTTTGTTTCGGCGGTTTTTGGGGTCCGCGCGTATGATCTTGTCTGCAGCCGTGCTTCCTTGGCTAGTCTGCGCGCGGTGATGAGAGGGAGATCTGTTGGCGTGTGGGCGCTTTGTGTCGTTCTGCTGGCTGTGGCGTTTGCGGTGGCTGGCTGTGGTGGTGGTTCGGATCCGGCGACGGCAGGTTCGGGGTCCGATCCCGCTGCGGGGCATGGTGTTCTGGCGGGTGACGTGGCGCCGTTGCTGGGTGGTGTGGCTGGGTCTGGTGGGGTGGTGGCGCGTGTCGGTGGGAATGTGATCACGGCCGCGGCGTTGAGGCGTGGGATGGAGGTTGAATTGCATGGTGAAACGGGCGGTGACGCGATTTTGCCGGTGCCGCCTTCGTTTTCTGGGTGTGTCGCGGGGTTAGCGGCGTTGGCCGCGAAAGCCGCGAAGCATGTTTCGCAGGGTGTGTTGAGGCATCAGTGCTCGGTGTTGTATGAAGGGCTGTTGGGGAAAGTGCTCGGTCCGATGATCTCTGCTGAGTGGGTGGTCGGCGGAGCCGAAGAATTAGGCTTGCAGATGAGCGATGCCGAAGTGAAGCATGGCTTCGCGGCGGAGGTGGGTAGCGGTGCTTCGGAAGCTGAATTTCGTAAGCTGCTCGCTAGGTCGGGGGAGAACGTGCCGGAATTGCTGTTCAACTTCAAGGAGCAGATGCTGGAGGAAAAGATCCGGGGGAAGCTGGATGCGTCGGTGGGGGCGATCACGCCGGCGCGGGTCGCTGGCTACTACAACGCGAACCGTGCGTCGTTCGCGGTCATTGAACAGCGGGATCTGGAGCTGATCAAGACGAAGAGCCTGGCGGAAGCCCGGCGGGCGAAGAGGGAACTGGGGTCTGGGGTTAGTTTCGCGAGTGTTTATCGGCGGCTGGCGGGTGAACAGCCGGCGTATGATACGAGCACGCATGGGTTGATCACTGGTTTGAAACCGCATGTCTTCAAGGAGCCCGTCTTGAATGACGCGATCTTCGCTGCCAAGGCGGGGGTGGTGAACGGGCCGGTGCGGCTGCATCTGGCGCCTAACTTTGACTCGCGTAGCGCGCAGGATATCCAGAACATCAACGGGTACTACGTGTTCGTGGTGCAGCGGATCCGCCCGGCCTACCAGAAGTCGCTGGCGCAGGTCAAAGCGGCGCTTACAAAGGAACTTCCGGGGATCCTGGGCAAGCAGGCGCTCGTGACGTATATCGCGAGCTGGCGGGCGAAGTGGCGCGCGAAGACGGACTGCAGCCCGGGGTATGTCGTGCGTAAATGCCGGCAGTACAAGCCCGTGCCGGGCGAAGAGCCCGAAGACGGCTACACACTCAACTAAGGCGCGGCAGCCCACCTGCGGGGGTTTGGCTCGTAGTGTGCTTGGCCCGCGAGTACCACCGAGCCTGGATCGTCTATGCGCGGCGGGGGATGGCGATGGAAACGTTTCGTCGAATCGCTTGACCGTCTGACGGGCGGATGGGAGACTGCGAGTGCAGCGCGACTCTATGGATGCCGAAGTGGCTCCACGAGTCGCTAGGACACCTTGCAGATGGGTGTCTGGATTTGAGGGAGGCGCAAGCTCCCCGAGATCCATCAGGCAAACAACAGACAGGATCTGAAATGCGACGACTCAAGGTGTTGTTCCTCATGCTGGTCGCCGTCGCAGCGATGGCCAGCGTCATGGTGGCCACCGCCGCAGCGGCACCACCAACCGTATTACTCTTATC
>CAYNGQ010000171.1:0-3278 GCA_964396735.1 uncultured Solirubrobacteraceae bacterium
GCGCACGATGCTCGAGTCGCGCGGGGGCGAGTCGATCAAGGGCGCCACGCTCCGCGACGCCGAGCTGATCGACCTCGGGCGGCGCACGATGGAGGCATTGCAGGTGCGGGGGCCCGCCACGATCCAGGTCTTCCGCGACCCCGAGCTCGGCCTCGGGATCACCGACGTGAACACCCGCTTCGGGGGCGCCTTCCCGGCGCCGGCGTACGCCGCGCTGCCCGGCCGCAGCTACCCCGAGCTGATCGTGCGCATGGCAGCGGGCGAGACGATCGCCCCGCACGTCGGCGAGTTCCAGGAGGGGCGCACGTTCACGCGCTACTACTGGCAGCTCGAGCTGGACGAGACGCTGCGGCCCACAGGTCGGGAGATCGTTCCCGGGGGATCACCGACGCCGCGTCCGTAGATCCCGAACGGTCGGGCGGGGAGGACGTTCACCGGGTCCACTGGCGCCGCGCCGGTAGGCCCCCGCGTAGGGGTATGGCGCCGCTCCGGTGGGGCACGGATAGAATCGATGTGCAGTGAACACGTTGCTCGCCGATCCACCGGCCGCGCACAGCTCCGAGCAGCCGCCGGCCTCCTTGACCCCGGCGGCTCCGCCCGAGGGTGGGCCGAGCGGCTCCGATGGGGCCGACCGCTCCGATGCTCAGGCGCAAGGGCACGTCTGCGCGCACTGCGGCACCCCCCTGCAGGACGGCCAGCACTGGTGCCTGCACTGCGGCGCCTGCGAGCCCGGCAGCCTCGGCGAGCGGCCCAACCTGGGCCCGCTGAAGGTACTGGCGCTTACCGCCGCGATCCTCGCGCTCGGCGCCGCGGTGGCGGTGGCGGCCGCCATCAAAGAACACAACGCGCCGCGCTCCCACACGGTGGCGCTGGTGCCCGCCACAACGCCCACCACCCCAGTCCCAACCACACCCGCGCCCGCGGCAACCACGCCCACACCCGGCGGCACGGGCGGCGCGACCGCCCCTCACAGCACCTCCAAAGGCTCCAACCTGCTGTTCCCACCATCCTCGACCGCCAAACCGCCGAAGGTCACGGCGCCCACGCCCACCCCCAAAGCGGGCGACGAATCGAAAACCCCGCCATCGAGCGGCTCTGGCACCAGCTCCACGACGACGCCATCGAAAGCCACCACCACCGAAACAGGCACCTCGACGACCGAATCGAAAGCAAGCGAACAGCCCAGCCCGATCCTGCTGGACACCAACGCGGCCACCACCTACAACCCCTACAACTACCCCGAATCCAGTTTCGGCGATCCCGCGCTGGCGATCGACGGGGAACCCTCCACCGAATGGACAGCACAGGTGCAGCCGCACTCCTTCCCCAACATGGCGGAGGGTCTGCTGATCGACCTGCGCGAACCCACCAAGCTCGGCAGCCTCGAACTGCGCACCCCGACTCCCGGGATGACCGTTCAGATCTACGGAGCCAACGGCGCCAAGGCGCCCGCCACGATCACCGAACCGGGGTGGGTACTGCTCAGCGGCTCACGCACGCTGAAGAAGAAGGTCACGCACCTGAAGAAGCTCCGCACCGAAAGCCGCTCCTTCCGCTGGGTGCTCGTGTGGCTGGTCAAGGCGCCCGCCTCGGCGCAGGGCACCCCTGCGACGCCGGGCCGCGTGGCGCTCAGCGAAGTGGCGCTCTACCCGCCCGCTGCTTCTTCTTAGCGGTCCCGTCGCCCTCCCACACCTCGTCCAGGAAGGCCGCGATCTCTCCCGTCAGCCGCTCCGGGCTGATACGCAACTCCACCAGCGAGTCGGCCTCCAGCAGGCGCGCGTTGGGCAGCTCCTCGGCGAGCATTCCGGCGTCGGAGAAGGGGTGCACGGGGTCGCGCCGGTGGCCGATCACCAGCGCCGGCGTCTGGAACTTGCGCCGCTCGTTGCGATGCGGCGCGACGCGGCCGAAGAAGAGGCCCTGCAGCACCGCCGCGCCCGGTCCCGGTTCCTGGCGGATCGTGTCCAGCAGCACGTTGCCGTAGTGAGGCAACAGCCGCCGCGGGACCGCGCGCGCGCCGCGCGCCACCAGCTTCATCACCGGCTCCCCGAACGTCAGCGCCACCAGGATCGGCGTGAAGGTGAGCGCGCTCGACAGCAGCGCATTGTCGAGCACCGGCATCTCGATCACCATCCCCTGCAGGCGCTGCGGCTCTTCCAGGGCGATCCCCAGCGCCGTGTTGGCTCCCAGCGAGGTGCCCATCACCACGGCGCGCTCGACCTCCAGGTGATCCATCAGCGCCACCACCTGGTCGGCGAAGAAGCGCATCGAGTAGCGCCACATGTCGCGCGGGCGGTCCGATTCGCCGTGGCCCAGCAGATCGATGGTCACCACGCGGTTGCCGCGCGCCGCGAGCGCGCGCGCGAGCGGCACGTGCATCGTCTGCGCCAGCAGCAGCCCGTGCACGAGGATCAGCGTGCGCTCCTGCGCCGCGGGTCGCTCGGCGGCCTTGGCAGCGCGTTTGCGCGTGGCGCTTCTGATCGGCGTGACGGCGGCTCCACCGGGCGGTTCGGGTCGGTATTCGGTGTAGGCGATCCGCTGCCCCTCGAACATGAAGTGCGCCATCCCCCCAGGTTATCGAGCATCCGCGCCGTCGCGGGGCACGGAGGCCCCGCGTCAACCCGCGCGGCTGTGAATGCGCCCACGCGGACGATCTCCCCAAACTGCCCTCCTCGGCTGCACACGCTCGGGCGACGCCGTGGATCGCCCGAGCAGTGCGTGCCCCTCTCCTCTGGCGCCCCACCGGGTGTTTCACTCCCAAGATCCCGGTGGGTCGTCCGCCAGTTCAAACCCGCCTGCCGTGCGAAAGGTGCGCTGATACATTGCGGCGATGGCGAAGCCTCCCCGTCTCATCGCCGGTCAGAACGCCGCGATCACCGGTGCCGCGCGCGGCATCGGCCGTGCGACCGCGCAGGCCTTCCTCGCGGCCGGGATGCGGGTGGCGATCGGCGACGTCGATCTCGCCACCGCCGAGCAGACCGCGGCAGAGCTCGGCCCGCGCACGGTTGCGCTGCCGCTGGACGTCACCGACCGCGACTCCTTCACCCGCTTCCTCGACGCCTCCGAAGAGCAGCTCGGGCCGCTCGACGTTTTGGTCAACAACGCGGGGATCATGCCAGTCGGGCGGTTCCTCGACGAGGACGACCTCTCCGCGCGGCGCATCGTCGACATCAACCTGCACGGGGTGATTCTGGGGATGAAGCTGGGGCTCGCGCGGATGATTCCGCGTGATCGTGGGCACATCGTCAACATCGCCTCGCAGGCAGGCAAGCTCGGCACCG
>CAYNGQ010000172.1:0-3240 GCA_964396735.1 uncultured Solirubrobacteraceae bacterium
CGGGCGCCCTGTGGGAGCGTCACCGCCTGGCACTACTGATATTGGCGCCGCTGCTCCTCTACTGGCAGCTGGAGACCCCTATCAACGACGTCTCGGAACTGGCGGGAGACCCATCGGTGAACGTCTCCTACTACGCCCCGCTGCTCGGCGAGCTGCGGCATCGCGCGCACGGGGCGCCGCTGCGCGTGGAGGTGCCGCAGACGGGGGCGCACTGGGAGTCGGTGTACCTGCCCGAGCACGGCTCGATCCTGCTGGCGCGGGGCTGGGAGCGCCAACTCGACACCCGCTATGCCGCGCTCTTCTACGCGCCGGCGCTCACCCCCACGGCTTACCGCGAATGGCTGTACGAAAACGCGATCTCCTACGTCGCGCTCCCCGACGTGCGCCTTGACTTCTCGGGCGCCGCGGAGGGCCGTCTGATCGCACACGGACTGCCCTACCTGCACGAAGTGTGGCGCTCGCCGCACTGGCGTCTGTTCGCGGTCGCGGGAGCGCCTGGGCTGGCAGCGGCACCCGCGCGGCTCACCTACGTAGGCGCCGACTCCTTCACGCTCACCACCCCACGCGCGGGCAGCTATCGGGTGCGCGTACGCTACACCCCCTACTGGGCGCTCCGGCAGGGGCGCGGATGCGTGCGCAGCGCGCCGGGCGGCTGGACCACGGTGCAGGTACGCGCGGCGGGGACGATCCGCGTGGGCATCGACTTCTCGTTGACACGCATCTTCGACCACGGCCCACGCTGCACTTGAACCGCGACCCATGCGGCGGCACCGCCATCGGCATCGACTCCACCCTCGGGCGTCGGGCCTGTGGGCATCGACCCGCTCTTACGAGCATCTTCAGCAACAGTGGGCGATGCGCCTGATCATCCATTAGGCTACCTCGATGGTCGCTCGGCTCGGCGTCATACAGGCACGCGTGCTACCCAAGGGCTGGCTCGACCTGCTGCGCCAGCTGGCGCTGTTCGGGACGGCCTACCTCGCCTACCGCGTGGTGAGGGGGATGGTCGAGGGGAGGGCCACCGCAGCCTTCCAGCACGCGCGCGAGCTGATCCACATCGAGGAAACGCTGCACGTCTTCGTGGAGCCCTCGATCCAGGGGTGGGCGGCGAGCAGCCATCTGCTGATGGACGTGTCGAGCTGGCTGTATGTCAACGCCCAGACGACCGTGACGGTGGGCGCGCTGGTCTACCTCTATCTGCGCCACAACCGCTCGTTCTACTTCGTGCGCAACATGCTGATGATCTCGATGGCGATCGCGCTCGTCGCCTACGCGGTGTTCCCCACGGCGCCGCCGCGGTTCATGCCGGAGTGGGGCTTCTTCGATCCGGTGGCGGACTTCACCGGGGTGCGCATCGACACGGGGCACGGCGGGGGTGGCACCACCACCGCGCTCACCAACCTCTACGCCGCAGTGCCCTCGATGCACGTGGCGTTCGCGCTGTTGATCGGCTGGCCACTGGCGCGCCTGGTGCGCTGGCGGGCGCTGCGCGTGCTGTGGCTGCTGTACCCGCTGCTGATGGCGTTCGTAATCATCGCCACCGCCAACCACTTCATCCTCGACGCCCTGCTCGGGGCGGTGACCGCCGCGCTCTCCGCCTACGGCGCGCTGTGGCTGGCGCGTGCGCGTCCTACGGCGTGGCGCTTCTCCCCAGCGCGGCTGGAGGGGGCGAGCACGTAGGGGGCCTGTAAGGTTGTCGTACTGGGGGACCTGCACACGCACGCCTCCCTCCAACCGTCCGCACGCGCTCCTCGCTCACCGATGCCTCCCCGACACGCCCCCCCAACGAGACCCGCCGGGCGACGTAGCAGCGGCCGATCTTCGATCGGGGCGGGACAGCGGAGCCGCCGCCGGGACCGCTCAGCGCGCGCGGGACGTGTGTTTCGCAGCAATGGACAGCGCCGCGAGCTGGTGCGCAACCGTCTGATCGAGTCGCGACTGACCCCCAACGCGATCTCGCTGACCGGCTTGGCGCTGAACGTGGTGGCGGCGGTGCTGGTGTGGGAAAGCCTCTTCTTTCTCGGCGGGATCGCGTTCGTGGTCGGCTCGGTGATGGACACGATGGACGGCCGCTACTCGCGGATGTCCGGCAAGGGCACCCCCTTCGGGGCGTTCCTCGACTCGACGCTCGACCGTATCGAGGAGGGGATCGTGCTGACGGCCGTGGCCGGCTACTTCGCGCTGCAGGGCGACCGCGTGGCCGCGGCCGCGGTGGTGGTGGCGGTGCTGGCGTCGCTGATGGTCTCCTACACCCGCGCCCGCGCGGAGGCGTTGGGCGTGGAGTGCAAGGTCGGGATCGCCACGCGACCGGTGCGTGTCGTGATCCTCTCGATCGGGCTGCTGTTCGCGCGCGGCGCCTCGCTCGGGCACTTCGAGCTGCTGCAACCCGCCGTATACGTGCTCGCGGCGCTCAGCCTCGTCACCGTCGCCCAGCGCATTTGGCACGTCCGCCGCGAGCTGTCGGTGTGACCTCGCGCGCCCGTCGGAGTAGTTACCCGGAGTTGCTAGGTCCGGCATGCGGCCGTCCCTGCGGAGAAGGATGGAGCCTCGAGGCTCCCTTGACCGGGCCTGCGGGCCTTCAGGAAGGACATAACAATCGTGAGCACTGAGCATAGAAACGGCAACGGCGCAGCAGCCGCAAAGAACGGCGCCTCGCGCTACCAATCCGAGAAGGTCCGCGTCGCGATCGTCGGCGTCGGCAACTGCGCCTCGGCGTTCGTCCAAGGCGTACACCACTACCGCAACGCCGACCCCTCAGAGGATGTGCCCGGATTGATGCACGTCGACCTCGGCGGCTACCACATCCGTGACGTGGTGCCGGTGCTGGCGTTCGACGTCGACCAGGCCAAGGTCGGGACGGATCTGGGCAAGGCGATCCACGCCGGCCTGAACAACACGGTCCGCTTCGCCGAGGTCGGCGAGCTCGGTGTGACCGTGCAGCGGGGGCCGACGTTCGACGGGCTCGGGCTCTACCACCGCGAGCTGATCGAGGAGTCGCCGGCCGAGCCGGTGGACGTCGCCGCCGTCCTGCGCGTGGCCCAGGTGGACGTGCTGGTCTCCTACCTGCCGGTGGGCTCCGAGCAGGCCCAGCGCCACTACGCCCAGGCCTGCCTCGATGCCGGCGTGGCCTTCGTCAACGCCATCCCCGTCTTCATCGCCTCGGACCCGGTGTGGGCGCGCAAGTTCCGCGACGCCGGGGTGCCCATCGTCGGTGACGACATCAAGAGCCAGGTCGGCTCG
>CAYNGQ010000173.1:0-2345 GCA_964396735.1 uncultured Solirubrobacteraceae bacterium
GCCGTGGCGAAGATCGGCATGCCCTACATCTGGGGCGGCACCACGGACAACACCCCGACGGCCTCGAACACGGCGGCTACGACTGCTCGGGCTTCGTGTGGCGCGTATACAAGCTCTCCGGCCTGCCCTGGGGCAGGCAGATCCGCGGGCGCACGGCAGCCGAACAGGCCGGCGAAATCCCCAAGCGCGCGCGCATTCACCTGCAGGGCGTGGCGGGCGGCGACCTCCTGTTCTTCGGCTCGGCCCACTTCGACTCGACCGCGACCGAGTCCAACGTGATCCACGAGGCGATCGCGATGAGCAGCGAATGGGCGATCAACTCCTCCGGCCAGGGTGTCTACGTGCTGCCGCTCACCTCCGGCTGGCTGGCCGAAAGCTTCACCTGGGCACGCCGGGTTCTATAGGGCGAGAGTCTCAATTGGTGATCGTCCGCGCGGCTGCCGGCCGGCGACCGGCACCGGTGGGCGGGGCCTCCATGCCCCACCTCCGGGCGTGATGCCGTGGCCGGGCCTTCCGACCCGCGCGTTGAAGCTCCCCGGGGTCGGCGTGACGCCGACGGGACCGACCGATTCCGTAGAGTCTGAGACATGCGCGTGACCGCGAAGGCCGACTACGCCGTACGGGCGACCGTGGAGCTGGCGGGCAGCAGCGCCGAGGCACCCCGCAAGGTCGATGAGATCGCCCAGGCGCAGGGGATCCCCCTGTCGTTCCTGGAGAACATCCTCACGCAGCTGCGCTCCGCGGGGATCGTGCGCAGCCAGCGCGGGCCCGAGGGGGGCTACTGGCTGGCCCACCCGGCCGCCGAGGTGACGCTCGCGGACGTGATCCGCGCGGTCGAAGGCCCGCTCGTGGGGGTGCGCGGCCAGCGCCCCGAGGAGGTCGCCTACGGCGGCTCCGCCGAGTCCCTCCAGCAGGTGTGGGTAGCGCTGCGCGCCAATCTGCGCAAGGTGCTCGAGCGCGTGTCGGTCGCCGACGTCGCCGCCGGGAAGCTGCCCAAAGAGGTGATCGCCCTCACGCGCGGAGAGGACGCCTGGCACACACGCTGAGCGTGCTCGCCCGCCGGTGGGACGCCGCGCAGGCGCCCTGAGCCAAATCGGCCCAAAAACGGCGTTCTTCCGGTAGACTCCCTGCTTCTGCGCGGCGGCCTTCGGCTGCTCTGCGCGTATCAAGCAGCGTCCGGGATCGCTGCCAACCGACCCATCCATCTTCTAAGGAAAGAAAGAAAAGGAGCCCTTCTCGATGTCAGCCACCTCCGTCGCCGACACCACCGAAGCAGCAGAGGCGGCTGTCGAGGCGATCGCCAGCGCGGCCAACAAGGAGGCGACCTTCTCGCTGGCGCTCTCCCAGGACCAGAAGGATTTGCGCGACTGGGTGCACGGATTCGCCGCTGACGTCATCCGCCCCGCCGCCCACGAGTGGGACGAGAAGGAGCAGACGCCCTGGCCGATCATCCAGGAGGCCGCCAAAATCGGCCTGTACGGCTTCGAAGGGCTCGCCCAGTTCTTCGCCGACCCGACTGGCCTGACGCTGCCGATCGTCAACGAAGAGCTGTTCTGGGGCGACGCCGGCATCGGCATGTCGATCATGGGCACCGCGCTCGCGGTCGCCGCGATCTTCGGCCAGGGCTCGGGCGAGCAGATCGGCGAGTGGATCCCCCGCTGCTTCGGCACCGAGGACGACATCAAGGTCGCCGCGTTCTGCGCCTCCGAGCCCAACGCCGGCTCGGACGTCTCGGGCGTGCGAACCCGCGCGAAGTTCGACGAGGCCGCGGGCGAGTGGGTGATCAACGGCCAGAAGGCGTGGGCGACCAACGGCGGCATCTCCGACGTGCACGTCGTGATCGCCACCGTCGACCGCGAGCTCGGCTCCAAAGGTCACGCGGCCTTCGTCGTGCCGATGAGCGAAGCGAAGGGCATCTCCCAGGGCGCGAAGGTCTCCAAGCACGGCCTGCGCGCGTCGCACACCGCCGATGTCTACCTCGACGACTGCCGCATCCCGGCCGGCTACGTGCTCGGCGGCAAGGAGAAGCTCGACGAACGTCTCGCCCGCGCTCGCGAGGGCAAAAAGAACAAGTCCAACGCCTCGATGGCCACCTTCGAGGCCTCGCGCCCGACGGTCGGCGCGCAGGCGCTGGGCATCGCTCGCGCTGCATATGAGTACTCGCTGGAGTACGCCAAGGAGCGCGAGCAGTTCGGCAAGAAGATCATCGAGAACCAGTCGATCGCCTTCACGCTCGCACGCATGAAGATGGAGATCGACGCCGCGCGCCTGCTCGTGTGGCGCGCCTCGTGGATGGGCCGCAACCAGGTCCCGTTCGAAAACGCCGAGGGCTCGATGTCGAAGCT
>CAYNGQ010000174.1:0-1527 GCA_964396735.1 uncultured Solirubrobacteraceae bacterium
CCTGCAAATGCGCGCCTTTTTTGCGGGATTTTTCGGAGCGGGAGGTTATCTGGAGGCACTTTTGGGAGGTCCATCGCCGCCTCCGCCGGGTGTTTCGAGGCGCAGCCGCTGCCCGGGGCGCAGCACGCCGGTGACCTTGCCGGGCAGCTCGCGGGAGTCTGGTTGAAGAGGGGCCCGGCTCGCCGGCCTTCGGCCGGCTGCGCCACCCTCTAGGAGCAAATTGCGCCCACGCGCCCCCGGCAGCCCGCCGTGCGCGCCGGGCGGCGGGTGGCGACGGCGCTCGGTGATCAGCGAGAAGGTCATCTCGCGTAGCGCCTCCAGCTCGCGCACCACCCCGTCGCCCCCGTGGTGGGCGCCAGCTCCGCCGGAGCCGCGCCGTAGGGCGTAGCGCGTGACCCGCAGGGGCAGCTCGCGCTCGAGCGCCTCGATCGGGGTGTTGAGCGTGTTGCTCATTGCCACGTGCACCCCCGACGGTCCGTCGGCGTCGGGGCAGGCGCCCTGGCCGCCGCCCAGCGTCTCGTAGTAGCTGAAGCGCTCGTCGCCGAGCGTGAGGTTGTTCATCGTGCCCTGCCCCAGCGCCCTGCCGAAAGCGGCCAGCACGAGATCGGCCACGCGCGAGGAGGTCTCGACGTTGCCGGCGGCCACCGCGGGGGCCTCGCCAGCCTCCGAGCCGTCCCCGTCCCCGTTCCCGTCCCCGCCGCCCAGGGCGCTGGTCGGGAGCGCATTCAGCAAACACCCCTCCGGCACACGGATCTCCACCGGCCGGTAGGCCCCGGCGGACGGCGGGATGTCCGGGTCGGTGAGCACGCGCACGGCGAAGTAGCACGCCGAGTACGTCACGGCGAGCGGGCAGTTGAGGTTGCCGGCGTGCTGAGGGGCGCTGCCGGCGAAGTCGAGCAGCAGCCGCTCCCCCTCCACTGTGGCGCGCAGGCGCAGCACGAGGTCGCCCTCGATCGCCTCCAGCACGTCCTCCGCCACGTGTACCCCGTCGGGCAGCGCCGCCAGGCAGGCGCGGGTGCGCCGCTCGGCGTAGTCGAGCACGGCGTCCAACCCCTCGCGCAGCCGCGCGACCCCAGTGCGTTGCGCGAGCTCGCGCAGGCGTTGCGCGCCGATCCGGTTGGCGGCGAGCTGGGCGCGCAGGTCGGCGCGGCGCTCCCGCGGCTGGCGCATGCGCGCGACCAACCGCTCGATCTCCTCCGATGTGGCCGGGCGGGGGGAGATCACCACGCCCTCCTCCGCCAGCGTGCGCGAGTCGGCGGGCATCGACCCGGGCACGCGCCCGCCGACATCGGCGTGGTGGGCGCGGGAGACCGCAAACCCGATCAGCTGACGCCCTTCGCCGGCGCCACCACCGCCGCGTCCGTCTGCGCGATCCCGGCGCTCCCCACTTGCCAAGCGGTAGTCGTCTGCGGTGGTGCCGTCGACGAGCACGGGGGTGATGAGCGTGATGTCCGGCAGGTGGGTGCCCCCGGCGAAGGGGTCGTTGAGCATCCACGAGCGGCCATCCGAATGATCCTCGCCGAGCAC
>CAYNGQ010000175.1:0-2516 GCA_964396735.1 uncultured Solirubrobacteraceae bacterium
TGTGGCTCATCGATCGCGAGCGCCGATGCGAGCGCCCGCCACGACGCCTCATCACCGTCGACATCGACGAGCTGGAACCGGCCGGGGTGCTCGGACTGGGCGCTGCGCATCAGGCCCGCCAGCGATGCCATCGCAAGCGCGGGCGCCGGGAGCGTGCCGACCGCGACCGCGTTCCTGCTGACCAGCACCAGCCGCGCGTCGGCGAGCCGCGCGTCGGCGAGCCACGCCTGCAGCAGCTCCAGCGTCTGCCGCGCGCCACCGCGCACCGCATCCCCGAGCGTACGGCCGGAGCCTTCCGGCGCAGCCGCGAGCACGATGTCGGGCGGGGGCGCGCCCCCGTCGATCGCCTCACCGAGCGCCCGCAGATCGGCATAGCGCTCGGAGACGGCCCCGGGCGCCGCGGATCCAAGCTCAGGCTCGGAGGCGACCCCGGGCGCTGTGGATCCAGGTTCAGGCGCAGAGGCGACCACGTGCCCTGTGGATCCAGGCTCAGACGCGGCGCCGGTCAGCTCGAGCTCTCCGAGCAGCGCCCAGCGGTGCTCGCGATCGAGCGCGGACGCTGGTGGAAGCTCGACCCACTCCAGGCGGAACAGCGAATCACGGCCCGCGGGGCTGGCAGCCCGAAGCTGGCTCGTGTCGACCGGTCGCCCGACCACAGCCTCGACCGTCAGGACCGGCGCGCCGGTCTCGTCGAGCGCCGTCACGCTCATCGTGTCATCGCCCAGGTACGTGACGCGCACCCGCAGCGAGGACGCGCCCTCCCGGTGCAGGCGCACGCCCCTCCACAGGAATGGAAGCCGTATGCCCGAGACCTTGCCCTCGAGCATGCCGGGGTGCAGCGCGGCGTCGAGCAGAGCCGGGTGCAGTGCGAAGCCAGCCGCCTCCTGCGCGTGCCGCTCGTCAAGGCCGACCTCGACGAAGATCTCCGCGCCGCGCCGCCACGCCGCGCCGACCCACTGGAAGGCTGGCCCATACTCGAAGCCGAGCTCGCCGAGGCGGTCATAGAGAAGCTCGACCTCGAGCGGCTCGGCGCCCTCTGGCGGCCACACCTCCCCACGCAGCCGCTCGACGGCAGAATCGGCCGGCGAGCTGGCCGGTGCAAATGCGCCGCCGGCGCAGCGGGCCCACTCGGCCCCCGACTCGCCCGCGCCGGAGGACGTGTCGTCCGGGCACGAGTGGATCGCGAATGCCCGGCGCCCGGACTCCTCGGCCGCCTCCACCGTGAGCTGCAGTCGCACGGCGCCTTGCTCGGGCAGCACGAGCGGGGTCTCCAGGGTCAGCTCCTCGATCGCCTCGCAGCCCGCCTCCCGCCCGGCGCTCAACGCCAACTCGACAAACGCCGTCCCCGGCAGCAGAACCGTGCCGAGCACCGCATGATCCGCAAGCCACGGATGCGTCGCCAGCGACAGGCGCCCCGTGAACAGCCACTCATCGCGCCCGGCCACCCGCACCGCCGCACCCAGCAGCGGATGCCCGGCATCGTCGAGACCGGCCGCGGCCAGGTCCCCGGCGCCGCCCCGAGCGGTGAACCAGAAGTGCTCGCGCTGAAAGGCGTAGGTGGGGAGTTCCACACGGCGCGCAGCGCGCCCGGCGAACGACGCCGGCCAGTCGACGTGCACCCCGGCGACGTGCGCCGCCGCGAGGAACATGGTCAGCGCCTCGCGCTCGGGGCGCTCACGCCGCATGGCCGGGACGAGCAGCGCCCGCTCCTGAAGCTCCTCGCTCAGGCACTCCTGCGCCATCGCCGACAGCACACCCTCGGGGCCAAGCTCCAGCAGACGTGTCACACCGGCCGCCTCCAAAGCACGCACCCCGTCCGCGAAACGCACCGGTTCGCGCACGTGGCGAACCCAGTAGTCAGCGCTCGCCATCTCCTCCCCAGCCATCTCACCCGACACGTTCGAGACAACCGGAATCCGCGGAGATCCGAAGCTCAAGCCCTCCGCCACCACCCGAAGCTCCTCGAGCATCGGCTCCATCCGACGCGAATGAAACGCGTGACTCACCCGCAGCCGGGCCGTCCTACGCCCCCGCTCCCTCCAACCCGCCTCCAACTCCCCGATCGCGTCCCCCTCACCGGAGACGACGACCGCGCGCGGCCCATTCACCGCCGCAAGCGAGATCGCCCCCTCACGCCCAACCAAACTCTCCCTGACCTCATCCTCGGTCGCCTCCACTGCGAGCATCGCTCCGCCCTGCGGCAGCGCGCCCATCAACCGCCCCCTGGCCGCAACCAGCGTGCACGCATCCGCCAGCGAAAGCACCCCCGCGACATGCGCCGCCACCAACTCCCCAACCGAGTGACCAATCAGATAATCCGGCTTCACCCCGAGCGACTCCACCAACGCAAACAGCGCCACCTCAAGCGCGAACAGCGCCGCCTGCGTGAACTCCGTCCGATCGAGCAGCGCCGCCTCCCCCGACCCCTCCGCGGCGAACATCACCTCCCGCAACGAACGCCCCACGTGCCGATCAAGCTCGACACACACCCGATTCAACGCCTCCGCGAACACCGG
>CAYNGQ010000176.1:0-3743 GCA_964396735.1 uncultured Solirubrobacteraceae bacterium
GCCCTGGTGCGACGTGCGGTTCAAGCTAGACCTCCATCTTCGCCAAGCATCCTTTCGCGCTCGGCGCGAGCCTGTGAGACGACATTCTGGACTGCAGGACTCTCATCACCCTCGGTGCGCGCGACCAGCTCATTCAGGGTCAGTAGGGCCTCGTCTTTACGACCAAGCTTCTCAAGCGCTCGCCCCTTCGCATAGAGCTGGCCCGAGCGCATCAGTCTCGTCGGGGGTGTTGCGCTTTCCACGGTCCCCGACGCCAGATCCATTTGATGGTGGCACCGCAAACATAAAGCGTTGCCGTAAAGAGCAAGACCTTCAACCAGCGACCGACGGTGACGCCGCCACCTGCGAGCCCGTCACCCGCAATAACGGCTCCAGAGATCAGAACAGTCAACGCAGCGTAACGCCCGACCTGTTGATAGCTAATCATCAGTGTGTAACCGACGCGCAGCCTAGGCCGCTCAAGGCGCCTATCGTGGCCTGTTCCAGGAATGGGGAGTCAGTTAGCGCGTACGACACGCCCACTCCAAACGCCGCGCACGCGTAGTCGCCGCCGCTCGGCGCGTGAACTTTAAGCCCGCTCAACAGTTTGTGAACGAAGCGCTTGCCTTTGTGGTAAAGGTCTTCGGCCTCGTGACCGAAGCTTTCGATAAATCCCCATGCGCTCGTGAACCGTGCACACGGCTCCGGCGCTTTGCCTGCGGCGTCTGCGCAGAGACTGACTGTCCCGCGCGCCTTGGTTTCTTTTTCGCCGCTCGGCGCTTCCAGCGGCTGATAGAGCAGTCCTTCTTCTACTTGGTCTTCTTCCTCGCCATCTTCTCCGCCGTGGTGATAGCTGGCGTATTCATACCCGCCTTCTTCTTCGCCCCATTCTTCTTCGCCGAGTTCTTCTTCGCCGCCGGTGTTGTTTGCTGTGTAGTTTGGGCCTGCGTCGAGTTCGGCCCAGAGTGCGGCTTCTCGGGCGGCTTGTTCGGCGGCTGCTCGTGCTGCTGCTTCTTCGGCTGCTTTGCCTTCTTGGCCGACTTGGTGGGCGAACCCTGCGACGAGTTCTGCGATTGTTGATTGGCCGGTTGGGTCGTTGGTGTTGATGGGGTCTTGGAAGGTGTAGGCGTAGGCGTTGGCTGAGCCTCCGGGTATGGGGTCGGGTTGTAGGAAGCGTCCGAGCTCTGGCACGTAGGAGCGGACGCCCATCGTCATGACCCCGGATGGGAGTTCTGTTGGGAGCTCGAGGCTTCCGAGCCAAGAGTATTTCGGCGGGAGGCTGGTGGTCGGCACTCCGAACTCCGTGGTGTCGGCTTTGCTGGCGAGCCCTGTCGCGGTTTCTGAGAGGTAGGCGGTGGCGATGATGTCGCCGTGGAGGTTCGTTAGCTGGAGCACTGGTTCTTCGAGATTGTTCTGGATGGCTGCAAGGCTACCAGTGATGCCGGGGATGTTGCGGGTCGTTTCGCCCGTTGTGTTTTCCGTCCATGCTGGCGCGTTGGCGGGGCCTGCGTAGTGGTTGGTGGTGTTCGCGACTTTTTTGCCGGTCGCGATCGTTTCGACGGGGCGCTAACATCCTGCCCGTCCATCGTCAGCTGAAGCGACGCCATTCCCGCGTCCGCCGCAGTCGCGCTTCCTTTCAACAAGATGTGCTGCCCGTCCGCGATTTCGTGAGTGCTCGGAAAACCAGTCAACGACAAAGCATAAGGCGGCGTGTTATCGATTTTCACCGTAGCTTTTTCTGTGGAGGCTAGACCTGCGGCATCTTCGACCTTGACTTCGATCGGGTCTTCGCCTTCCGGCAACGATTCGCTGTAGCCTTTCAGCTTGACGACTTCCGACCACGACTCCGGGCACTCCAACCCTTCACACCCCGCCGCTTCGCCCGACCAACCCCATTTCGGGGCAACAGACGAACTCCAGCTCACGTGCTTGACGCCCATACCCGGATCAGTCCCGGTCGCCTGGACACCCCACGTACCCGACGTGGCGCTTCCCCAACGACTCCCATGCAACGGGTTCTCATCACCACCAACCACTTCACTCGACGTATTCCAACCCGCGTGCGGCCCATGTTCTTGCTGAATCGTCACTTCGCTAGCCGACATCGTTGATTTGGTGAAGGCATTACCTTTTTCCTTAGCGATCCCCAAATACAATGCCGTATTCCCGTTCGACCCCGCCGCCGAGACTTCATACCAGGTCTTACTCGTGGTGTAGGGGAGTTCAACAGGGCCCACTTCATAGGCGCCACCAGCTATCGCCATATACGTACGGACCCAGTATTCCGACCCGCTACCCTCGCCACCCATCCAGACATACGCGCGAAACTTCGTGATCTTCGATTCGCCATGCGTTGTAAACTCATACTCCCCGAAATCTTCATTGACATAAGGCTTGTATTCTGCACCTTCGCAATGGCTGACAGAGAGAGCCCCGCTTTCCTCTCCAAAGAACGAAGAGCAGAAGACTTCTTCCGCCAACGGGTACCGCGTCCACTTCCACCCATTGCTCAAGCTATTTTCGTTAGCGATCACGGGCGGGTCGACATCGATCGGAAAGTCATATTCCCCAGACTCCTCGTCGACCGACAACCTCAACACATTCCCGGAGACCGACATCGATACCGGCACGAGCGTGCCCGCAGCGTCCCGTGCACTCGGCGCTGGCACCACAGCGAGCACCGCCCCTTCATCAACGACCTGCACTGCACCCCCTTCCTTGCCCTGCACGAGACTCGCGCCTTCCGGCAACCCAACCCGGAAAAAGAGCTGCTCCGGGCTCTGCACCGAACGCAGCAGCGTATCCGCGTCGAACCCAAACGTAGTCGGCTTGACGACCGTATCCGCATCAGTCTGCGCATTCGCGTAAAGCACCGCAGCGCCATCCACCTGTCCTTCCGCGCCACTCAGCGCCGCTCCTTGAGCGTTCACCGGCGTCAGCGACACACCCGTGCTCCCCAGTGACACACCATCGCCCAACTGCCGCGGGATATGGACCTCGACCACGGGCGTCTGCGGTTCAAATCCGGCGCCCGTCCCGATCAACGCCAGATTGACCGGTGTGCGCTGACCCGGCCGGGTTTCTACAGCGAACGGCACGCTCGATTCGACCGCCCCGTGCTTGCCTTCAGGGAGCGAAACCTGCGCCGCGTTATCGCTCAGGTACCCCACGATACTCTCCCCCGCCGACAACCTTGGCGGCCCACCCGCCGGTTCATCGATCAGCCCCGGGAACACTTCACTGGCCAGCTTCGCCGCCCGTTCCGGGCTGAGGTTCTCATACCTTGTCTGCGACGCCACCCTTTCAGCCGCCGCTTCCGGACTTGCCAGCTGCGCTTCCCGCTGCGCCTGCACCTGTTCGCCCTCAGCCGGCGACATCGGCGTGACCAAAGCACCTTCCAACGAGGTACCCGTGCCTTCGCCGAGCGAGCCGGCAGCGTCAGCACCCGGCGTGACCATGCCCAGCAGGCCCACAGCACAGCACAAGAGCGCCACCAGCCAACGCACGCCAAGCCTCATGTTTGCCCCCAAGACACGATGCCCAGGCCGCAGGCCCAGGCCAGATAGACAGGATAATTCGGCGATGCTACACGGCGAGCTTTACCCTGTCTATGAACATTTTGCCCGATTTGATCGCTGAACATAACAGCCATACAACACTCATTTTGTCTAGATACACTCGCTGTTCTCAGGCGCCAGGGGCAAAGTGAAGGCATCCACGCCTATCGACCCGCGCGGACCCCTCCCGGCTCCGCGTCCAAGGAC
>CAYNGQ010000177.1:0-15332 GCA_964396735.1 uncultured Solirubrobacteraceae bacterium
GCCGGCCCTCACCAGCGACCTGGCCGCCGATCACGCTCTCCGATGTTTCCCCGTGCGCCAGCGCGCCGAGCCCGGCAAGCAGCGCCTCGCGGTCGGCGCCCACCACCACAGCGCGATGCTCGAGCTGGGTGCGCGCGGCCAGCGAGCGTCCGATGTCCGCGACGCCGAGATCCTGCTCGCCGGCCACGAACTCGCTGAGCCGCCCGGCCTGCCGGCGCAGACCCTGCGCGTCGCTGCCCGACAGCACCCACGGCAGCAGGTCGGATGCAGCGATCTCAGCGAGCACGCCACCCGGCACAGCGACATCCCGCAGCACGCCGTCCGGCACAGCGACACCCCGCGGCACGCCGTCCGGCGAGGCGACATCCGTGGACGGCACGAGAGCTGGGGAGGACGACTCCTCCCGCGGCTCCGCGGGGGGCGCCTCCTCGAGGATCACGTGGGCGTTGGTGCCGCTGATCCCGAAGGCCGAGACGCCGGCGCGGCGCGGCGCGGCGCGCGGCTCCCACGGAACCTCCTCGGTCAGCAGCTCGACCGCGCCCGCCGACCAGTCGACCCGCGCGGAGGGACGGTCCACGTGCAGCGTGCGCGGCAGCACGCCGTGGCGCAGCGCCATCACCATCTTGATCACGCCCGCCACACCGGCGGCGGTTTGGGCGTGGCCGATGTTGGACTTCACCGACCCCAACCACAGCGGGCGCTCGCGGCCCTGCCCGTAGGTCGCCAGCAACGCCTGCGCCTCGATCGGGTCGCCCAGCTCGGTGCCGGTGCCGTGCGCCTCGACCGCGTCGACCTCGTCCGGCGAGACGCCGGCGTTGGCGAGCGCCTGCATGATCACGCGCTGCTGGGAGGGGCCGTTGGGGGCCGACAGCCCGTTGGAGGCGCCGTCCTGGTTGAGCGCGCTGCCGCGCACCACCGCCAGCACCTCGTGGCCGTGGCGGCGCGCGTCGGAGAGGCGCTCCAGCAGCAGCACGCCAACGCCCTCGCTCCAGCCGGTGCCGTCGGCGGCATCGGCGAACGGCTTGCAGCGCCCGTCGGGCGCGAGGCCACGCTGGCGGCTGAACTCGACGAACACGTCGGGGCTGGCGAGCACCGTCACGCCGCCCGCCAGCGCCAGCTCGCACTCACCGCCCCGCAGCGCGCCGCAGGCGAGGTGCAGCGCCACCAGCGAGGAGGAGCAGGCCGTGTCGATCGTCACCGCCGGGCCCTCCAGCCCGAGCGTGTAGGCGACGCGGCCCGACACCACGCTGCCGGCGGTGCCCGTCAGCCAGTAGCCCTCGATCTCGGGCGCCGCGGCGACCGCGCGCCGGCCGCCGTAGCCGGAGGGGGCGACCCCCGCGAACACGCCCGTGGCGCTGCCGCGCAGCGCGGCGAGCGAGATGCCCGCGTGCTCGACCGCCTCCCAGCACACTTCCAGCAGCAGCCGCTGCTGGGGGTCCATCGCCAGGGCCTCGCGCGGGGAGATGCCGAAGAAGGCGGCGTCGAACTCAGCCGCGTCGTAGAGGAAGCCGCCTTCGCGCGCGTAGCTGTGCCCGGGGCGGTCGGGGTCGGGGTCATACAGCCCCTCCAGATCCCAGCCGCGATCCACGGGGAACGAGCCGACCGCGTCGCCGCCGGCCGCCACCAGCTCCCACAGCTCGCGCGGCGAGCGCACCGACCCCGATCCGGTGCCCGCCCGCCCGCCCGGATATCGGCAGCCCATCCCCACGATCGCGATCGGCTCGTCGGCCCGCGCGACCGCCACCGCCGCGATCCCGACCGCGGCGCGCGCGCCCAGCGCCTCGGCCAGCAGATGCCGTCCGAGCACCGCGGGCGTCGGGTGGTCGAACACCAGCGTGCTCGGCAGACGCAGGCCGGTCGCCTCCTGCAGCCGGTTGTGCAGCTCGAGGCCCGTCAGCGAGTCGAAACCCAGCTCCTTGAAGGCGCGCTCGGGGTCGATCGCCCCGGGCGAGGAGTGCCCGAGCACGCCCGCGGCTTCGGCGCGCACCAGCTCGATCGCCACCTCCTCGCGCTCCCATTCGGGCACGCCCCGCAGCAGCGCGCCCAGCGACCGCTCGGCGCCGCCCCGTGCGGAATCCCCCGCCAAGCCGGCCTGCGCGCCCACTGCGAAGCCCGCCGCCGAGCCCACCGCCGAGCCCACCGCCGCGCCCGCCGCCACGCCGGGGCCGGCGGCGGCTCCAACCAGCTCGCCCAGGATCGCGGACAGCCTGCCGGCGCCCGCTTTGCCGCGCAGCGCCTCCAGGTCGAAGGGCAGCGCGACGAGCGCCGCGCGCGGATCGCGCGTGGCGATGTCGAAGATCGCAAGGCCCTCCTCGGTGGAGAGCAGCCGCGTTCCCTGCCGTTCGATCCGCGCGCGATCGGCCTGTCCCAGCCCGCCGGTCATGCCGGTGTGCTGCGCCCACAGCCCCCAGGCCAGCGACACCGCGGGCAGGCCCCGCGCGCGGCGGTGGGCAGCGAGCGCGTCGAGGAAGGCGTTGGCCGCCGCGTAGTTGCCCTGGCCGGCGGCGCCGAAGGTGGCGGCGGCCGAGGAGAAGAGCACGAACGCCGAGAGCTCCCGCCCCGCCGTGAGCTCGTGCAGGTGCAGCGCCGCGTCGAGCTTGGGAGCCAACACGGCGTCCACCTGCGCGGGCGTCAGCGAGTGGATCACGCCATCGCTCAGCACCCCCGCGGCGTGCACCACCGCGTCGATCGGGCCAGCCTCGCTCAGCGCGTGCGCAAGCTGCGCGCGATCGCTCACGTCGCAGGCGAGGGGCACGGCGCGCGCGCCGTGCCCCGCCAGCTCCTCCACCAGCTCGGCGGCTCCCGGCGCCTGCGGGCCGCGACGGCTCAGAAGCACCAGCTCGCGCACGCCGTGGGAGGCCACGAGATGGCGCGCGAGCTCCGCACCCAGACCGCTGGTGCCCCCCGTGATCAGGACCCGGGTGTCCGCGCCGAAGGCCGCAGGCGGAGTCGACTCCGAGCCGCCCTCGCCGGCGGGCTGCTCCAACTCTGTCGACGCCGCGTCCATCCCATCGCGGGCCGCCGTGCCTTGCACCTCCTCGGAAACTGCCCACGCAAGCCGCGGCGCGAGCAAGCGGCCGCCGCGGATCGCAAGCTGCGAATGTCCGCCGACCTGCGCCGCCGGCAGTGCCGCGGAGGAGGCCTCGAGATCGTCGAGGTCAACCAGCGAGATCCTCCCGGGATGCTCGGTTTGCGCCGAGCGCACCAGCCCCCACACCGCCGCGCCGGCAAGGTCGCGCACGTCCGCAGCGTGCGAGTCACCCCCGCGCACGCCCCCCTCGCGCACATCCTCCATGCCCGGCGCCTCCCCGTCGCGCGCCTCGGGGGCGGCGACCGCGCCGCGGGTGAGGACCACCAGGCGAGTGTCCGCGCGCGACTCGTCGGTCAACCACTCCTGCAACGCACCGAGCACGCGCTTGACGGCGGCGTGCGCCGCCGCGCCCAGATCCTGCTCCTCGACCTCCCCTGTGAGATCCACGACGACGGGCTCGAGACTGGAGGAGCCCACCCCGGCAACCGGCACATCCGAGGAGACCTCGCGCCAGTGCAGGTGGAAGAGCGAGGGGTGGAGATGGCCGGCGGGCGGCTCGGGCAGCGGGTCGGCGGCGAGCGGGCGCAGCGTGGGCGCGCCGCTGCCCGCGGGCGCCAGCCAGAAGCGCTCGCGCTGGAAGGCGTAGGTGGGCAGTTCCACGCGGTGGGCGCCGCTTCCGCGGAAGAGCTCCGGCCAGTCGACCTCCACCCCGCGCACCCACGCTTCGCCGAGCGAGGCGAGCAGGCGATCGAGGCCGCCTGCATCGCGACGCAGCGAGCCGACCGCGGCGACCTCGTCGGGGCGGGGGAGCGCGTGCTCGGCGATCTCGCGCACCGCGACCGTCAGCACCGGGTGGGGGCTGGCCTCGACGAACAGCCGCTGGCCCTGCTCCAGCAGGCCGCCGAGCGCGCGATCGAAGCGCACGGTCGAGCGCAGGTTGCGATACCAGTAGGCAGCGTCCAGCCCGGCCGTGTCGAGCGGCCCCCCGGTGACGGCCGAGTGAAACGGAAGCTCACCCGCGCGCGGCGCGATCGAGGCGCAGGCGGTAAGCAGCTCCTCGCGCAGCACCTCGACGCGCGAGGAGTGGGCGGCGTAGTCGACCGGGATCTCTCGCGCGCGCACACCCTCGGCCGCGCACGCCGCCAGCAGCTCCGCGAGCGCGGCGGGCTCGCCGGAGACGACGACCGAGGCGGGGGAGTTGACCGCGGCGAGCGCGACGCGCTCACCCCACCGCTCCAGCAGCACGCTCGCGCGCGGCAGATCCAGCGCGAGCGACACCATCCCGCCGTGGCCGGCGAGCGCGACCAGCGCGCGAGCGCGCAGCGCCACCACCCGCGCCGCATCGTCGAGCGACAGCGCGCCCGCGACGTGCGCGGCGGCGATCTCCCCCTGCGAGTGGCCGGCGACCCCGGCGACACGCACGCCGGCGGCACGCCACAGCCGTGCGAGCGAAACCATCACCGCGAACAGCGCCGGCTGCACGACGTCGACCCGCTCGAGCGCCCCCGCGTCCGCCTCGCCGCGCAGCACATCCTCGAGCGACCAGTCGACGAACGGCGCGATCGCCGCCGCGCACTCCGCGACGCAGTGCGCAAACAGCGGCGAGTCGTCGAGCAGTTGGGCGCTCATGCCCGGCCACTGCGAGCCCTGGCCGGGGAACAGCAGCACGACGCCGTCCTCGTCGGGGGTGGCCCGGCCAACGATCACCCCGTCGGCACGCTCGCCCGCGGCCAGCGCCTCCAGACCGGCGAGCAGCTGCTCGCGTCCGCGGGCGGGTGGGGATCCGATTATCACCGCGCGCTCCTCCAGCAGCGGGCGGTGCGCGAGCGAGAGGCCGACGTCGAGCGGATCGAGCGCGGGATCACCCATGACGTGCTCCCGCAGCCGCTCGGCCTGCGCGCGCAGCGCGTCGCGACCGCGGGCCGACAGCAGCCACGGCGTAGCGCCGCGCAGCGCCTCCCCGTCCACCAGGTTCACGAGGACGCCACCTCCTCCTCGCGCGGCGCTTCCTCGAGGATCACATGCGCGTTGGTGCCGCTGACGCCGAACGAGGAGACGCCGGCGCGGCGCGGATGGCCGTTGGGAGTCCACGGCACCTCCTCGGTGAGCAGCGACACCGAGCCGGCGCTCCAGTCGATTCGCGCGGAGGGCCGATCGACGTGCAGCGTGCGGGGCAGCAGCTCGTGGCGCAGCGCCATCGCCATCTTGATCACGCCCGCCACGCCCGCGGCGGCCTGGGTGTGGCCGATGTTGGACTTCACCGATCCCAGCCACAGCGGGCGATCGGACGGTCGCTCGCGGCCGTAGGTGGCGATCAGCGCCTGCGCCTCGATCGGGTCGCCGAGCGTCGTGCCGGTGCCGTGCGCCTCGACCGCGTCGACCTCCGTCGGGGAGAGGCCGGCGTTGGCGAGCGCCTGCATGATCACGCGCTGCTGGGCGGGGCCGTTGGGCGCCGACAGCCCGTTGGAGGCGCCATCCTGGTTGACCGCGCTGCCGCGCACCAGCGCCAGCACGCGGTGGCCATTGCGCCGCGCCTCGGAGAGGCGCTCCAGCAGCAGCACGCCGGCGCCCTCGGAGAAGCCGGTGCCGTCGGCGGCGTCGGCGAATGGCTTGCAGCGACCGTCCGGCGCCAGCGCCCGCTGGCGGCTGAACTCGACGAAGATGATCGGGGTCGCCATCACCGTCACGCCGCCGGCCAGCGCGAGCGAGCATTCGCCGGCGCGCAGCGCCTGGCAGGCGAGATGCAGCGCCACCAGCGAGGAGGAGCAGGCGGTGTCAACCGTCACCGCGGGGCCCTCCAGCCCGAAGGTGTAGGCGACGCGGCCCGACACCACGCTCGGAGAGCCACCCATGCCCAGGTAGCCTTCGAGATCGCGCGCCTCCTCGCCAACCCGGCCGACGCCGTAGTCGGAGAGGTTGATCCCCGCGAACACCCCCGTCTGGCTGCCGCGCAGCGCGGCGGGGGCGATGCCCGCGTGTTCGAAGGACTCCCAGCAGGCTTCCAGCAGCAGCCGCTGCTGGGGGTTCATCGCGAGCGCCTCGCGCGGGCCGATCCCGAAGAACGAGGCGTCGAACTCACCAGCGTCGTGCAGGAACCCGCCCTCGCGCGCACGGCTGGTGCCGGGACGCCGTGCGTCGGGGTCGTACAGCTCGTCCAGGTCCCACCCGCGATCGGTGGGGAAGCGGCCGATCGCGTCGCCGCCCGCGGCGATCAGCTCCCATAGCTCCCGCGGCGAACGGACGGGGCCGACGCCGAGGAGGATCGGCCCCGGCGGGTCGGAGAGGCCAGCGTCGGGGAGGATCGACCCCAGCGGGTCGGAGAGGCCGGCGCCGGGGAGCGTCAGGCCCGGCGAGGCGGCGAGACCGGCGGGGAAGGGGGCGGCGGGGCCTGGATACCGGCAGGCCATCCCCACGATCGCCACCGGCTCCTCCACCGGCCCCACCACGCGCACCGCCCCGATGCCGAGCGTGGTGCCCGTCGCCTCGCCCAGCAGATGCCCGGCGAGCGCGGCCGGCGTTGGATAGTCGAACACCAGGCCGCTCACCAGCGTCAGGCCCGTGGCGGCCGCGAGGCGGTTGCGCAACTGCACCGCCGCCAGCGAATCGAAACCGAGATCGCGGAAGGCCCGCCCGGCCGGCACCGCCTCCGGCGAGGCGTGGCCCAGCACGGCAGCCGCATGGGTGCGCACGAGATCCAGCACCACCTGGCGGCGCTCGCGCTCGGGCAGATCGGCCAGCGCCGCCGCCAGCGACCCCCCGAGTCGCTCGCTGTCCGCACGAGCGCGCAGCGCCCGCCGCACCTCGGGCAGCTCACCGATCAGCGGACGCACGCGCGCCGTCGCGCGGTCTGCGACGAAGCGCTCCCAGTCGATGTCCGCGATCGCGACTGCCGACTCGCGATCGTCCAGCACCCGCTGCAACGCAATGAGCGCCGCCGGCGGCGCGAGCGCGCGCATCCCGTCGCGGCGCAAGCGCTCGGCCACCGCCGCGGCCATGCCCTCGCCGGCCCAGGCGCCCCACGCAATCGAGGTCGCCGCCAGGCCGCGCCCGCCGCGGTACTCCGCGAGCGCGTCCAGGAACGCGTTGCCCGCCGCATACGCGCCCTGGCCCCCGCTCCCCAACACCCCCGCGAGCGAGGAGAACAGCACGAACGCGTCGAGCTCCGACCCCTCGGTGAGCTCATGCAACAACCACGCCGCGCCGGCCTTCGCCCGCAGCACACCCCGCAGGCGCTCAACCGTCAACCCATCGAGCAGCCCGTCGTCGAGCACCCCCGCCGCGTGAAAGACGCCCGACAACGGATGCTCCGCTGGCACCGACGCGAGCAGCGCCTCGAGCTGCCCACGGTTGGCGACGTCGCACGCCACGACGCTCGCGCGCGCGCCGAGATCCTCCAGCTCAGCCACGAGCTCGCCGGCTCCCGGCGCGCCCGGTCCCCGCCGGCTGGCGAGCAGGATGTGCTCGGCGCCGCTCTGCGCCAGCCAGCGCGCGAGATGGCGGCCCAGCGCGCCCGTTCCACCCGTCACCAGCACCGTCCCCCGCGGCCGGTAGGCGCCCGGCGCGCTGCGGGCGCCCGTCGGCGCGTGCGCCAACCGCCGCGCGAACACCCCGCCGGCGCGCACCGCGACTTCGTCCTCGCCACCCGCACCCGCCAGCACCTCACAGAGACGACCGAGCGAGCGCTCATCCAGCTCCCGGGGCAGGTCGATCAGGCCGCCCCACCGCCCGGGCTCCTCCAACCCGACGACGCGACCCAGACCCCACACCAGGCCCCCCACCGGGCTCGCCACCGGATCCTCCGCGCCAACCGACACAGCGCCCCGCGTCACACACCACAACGGCGCCCGCACACCCGCGTCGCCGAGCGCCTGCGCCAACACCAGCACGCCCGCCACGCCGCCAACGCCATCACCCCCACTGCGCACGCCATCCCCATCACCGTCCACCCCCGACAGCGACACCGCCCCGCCAACTCCGCCACCGCGGACACCATCCCCATCCCCGTCCATCCCCAGCAGCGACACCACGCCACCGACCTCACCCGCGGCGCGCAGACGCCCAGCCAGCTCCTCACGATCGACGCCCGCTCCGTCCACCTCCACCACCACGGGCTCCGCGCCGCGCTCGCCCAGTGCGCCGGCGACACCCTCCACCAGCTCACCGTCACACCCGGCCGGCACCACCACCGCCCACACCCCCGCCAGCGCCCCCTGCCCGCGTGCGCCCAGCGGCTGCCACCGCACCCGGTAGCGCCACCCATCCACAGCCGGCCCGCCCCCCAGCCAGAAGCGCTCCCGCTGGAAGGCGTAGGACGGCAGCTCCACACGCACGGCACCCGACCCCTCGAACACCGCGGCCCAATCCACGGTCACGCCCCGCACCCACACCTCGCCCAGGCCGGCGAGCAGCGACCGTGGCTCGCCCTGCCCCGAGCGCAACACCGCAACCGCCGTCGTCTCCGGCGCCACGGCTCCTTCCACGATCGCCTCCGGCGCCTCATCGGCGGCGTCCCGCTCGCCCTCGGCGCACTCCTGCACCATTGCGCTGAGTACCCCATCCGGGCCGAGCTCCAGGAAGCTGCTCACACCCTCCGCCCGCAACCAGCGCACACCGTCGGCGAAGCGCACCGCCTCGCGCACATGCCGCACCCAGTACGCGGCCGTGCACAGCTCCGCGCCCGCGGCCAGGCCGCCGGAGAGGTTGGAGACGAGCGGCAGCCGCGGCTCACCGAAGGAGACGCCTTCCGCGACCTGCCCGAACTCCTCCAGCATCGCATCCATCCGCGGCGAGTGAAACGCGTGACTCACACGCAGCCGCCTCACCCTCGCGCCCCGCGCCTCCCACACACCCCGCAGCTCCAGCACGGCGTCCTCGTCGCCGGAGACCACGACCGAGCCGGGCGCGTTCACCGCCGCCACCGCGACGCGCTCCTGCCACCGATCGAGCGCGGCCAGCGACTCCCGCACCGCGACCTCCGACGCGGCGATCGCGAGCATCGCGCCGCCCTCCGGCAGCGCGCCCATCAGGCGACCCCGCGCCGCCACCAGCCGGCAGGCGTCCTCGAGCGAGAACACCCCTGCGACGTGCGCCGCCGCCAGCTCGCCCACCGAGTGGCCGATCAGGAAATCGGGGCGCACGCCCCATGACTCCACCAGCCGGAACAGCGCCACCTCCAGCGCGAACAGCGCAGGCTGCGCCAGCTCTGTCGGATCCAGCTCGCCCTCACCACCCTCGAACACGACCGCCCGCAGCGAGCGCCCCAAGTGCACGTCCAGCTCTGCGCACACCTCGTCGAACGCCGCTCGGAACACCGGGAACGCCTCATACAGCTCACGGCCCATCCCGACACGCTGCGCGCCCTGACCGGTGAACAGGAACGCCAGCCGCCCCTCCGTGGAGTGGCCACGCAGCACCTCCCCTGCCAGCCCCTCGGCGGAGTGGCCACGCAACATGCCACCCGCCGGCTCCCCGGCGGCGAGCGTGTCGAGCCCCGCGAGCAGCTCCTCGCGACCGCCGGTGGGCGGGGAATCGATCAGCAAAACCGCACGATCCTCGAACGCGGCGCGGCCGGCGAGCGAGAGCCCGACGTCCACCGCGTCCAGCTCGGGAGCCTCCGCAAGGAAGTCCCGCAGCCGATCGGATTGAGCATCCAAGCCCTCCGCGCCGCGACCCGACAGCACCCACGGCAGCACGCCGGCGGCACGCACACCCGCCGTGGGCGGGGGCGACGCGGACGCGGGATCCGACAGGGGAGCTTCCTCGACGATCACGTGCGCGTTGGTGCCGCTCACGCCGAACGAGGAGACCCCCGCGCGGCGCGGCCTGTCCCCCGGCTCCCACACCCGCTCCTCTGAGAGCAGCGACACCGCGCCCGAGTGCCAGTCGACCTGCTCGGAGGGCCGCTCGGCGTGCAGCGTGCGCGGCAGCACGCCGTGGCGCAGCGCCATCACCATCTTGATCACCCCGGCGACGCCCGCCGCCGCCGCGGTGTGGCCGATGTTCGACTTGATCGACCCCAACCACAGGGGACGCTCCCGGGGGCGATCGCGGCCGTAGGTCGCCAGCAGCGCCTGCGCCTCGATCGGATCGCCGAGCGTCGTGCCGGTCCCGTGTCCCTCGACCGCATCGACCTCCCCGGGCGTAAGACCGGCGCTCGCCAGCGCCTGCATGATCACCCGCTGCTGAGCGGGACCGTTCGGCGCCGTCAACCCATTGCTCGCACCGTCCTGGTTGACCGCGCTGCCCCGCACCACCGCCAGCACCCGATGGCCATTGCGCTGTGCATCGGAGAGGCGCTCGAGCAGCAGCACGCCGGCGCCCTCGCTCCACGCGGTGCCGTCCGCCGCGGCGCCGAAGGGCTTGCAGCGCCCGTCTGGAGCCAGGCCGCGCTGGCGGCTGAACTCGACGAACGCGTCGGGCACGGCCATCACGGCGACGCCACCGGCCAGCGCCAGCGAGCACTCGCCGCCACGCAGCGCCCCGCACGCCATGTGCAACGCCACCAGCGCCGACGAGCAGGCCGTATCGATCGACACCGCCGGGCCCTCCAACCCGAACGTGTACGCCACGCGGCCCGACACGACACTTGCAAGCCCGCCGGTCATCCGGTAGCCCTCGAGCTCATCCCCGCCGTCGGCGGCCGCCACGCCATGGCCATACCCGCTGGCGCCGACACCGGCGAAGACGCCGGTGTGGGACTCCCTCAGCGAGAGCGGGTCGATGCCCGCGTCCTCCAGCGCCTCCCAGCACACCTCGAGCAGCAGCCGCTGCTGCGGATCCATCGCCAGCGCCTCCCGCGGACTGACGCCGAAGAAGCCGGCGTCGAACTCCCCCGCGTCATACAGGAAGCCGCCCTCGCGCACATAGCTGGTTCCCGGCCGATCCGGATCCGGGTCATACAGGCTCTCCAGGTCCCAACCCCGATCCACCGGGAACCCCCCGATGGCATCGACGCCGCCCGCGACGAGCTCCCACAGCTCCCGCGGGGAGCGCACGGATGCGGCGCCCGCCCTCTCCGATTTGAGGCCCGCCCGCCCCGCCCACCCGGCAGGCCCCGGATACCGGCAGCTCATTCCCACGATCGCGATCGGCTCGCCGACACCCGGGGAAACGGGCGCCGCGACCCTCACGACGCCTTCTCCGGGCGCGCGGGCGACGCCAAACACCTCAGCCAGCAGATGCGCCGCCAGCTCAGCTGGGGTGGGGTGGTCGAACACCGCCGTCGCGGGCAGCCGCAACCCGGTCACAGCCCGCAACCCGCGCGCCAGCTGCATCCCCGCCAGCGAATCGAAGCCGAGCTCCCTGAACGTCTGGCCGGCCGGCACGGTCGCCACCCCGGCGTGTCCCAACACGGCGGCCGCCTGCTCCCTCACCAGCTCGACCATCATGTGCTCGCGCTCGCGCTCGGGCACACCCGCCAGCCGCCGAGCCAGCAATCGCGCTGCCCCACCCTGCTCGCCGGCCAGCTGCGCAAGACCTCGCCGCGCCTCCGGCAGCTCGCCGATCAGCCGGTGCTCACGCGTCGCGTCGAGGTTTGCCGTGTAGCGCTCCCACTCCACGTCCGCCACCACGATGTGCGACTCCCGGTCATCGAGCGCCCGCTGCAACGCGCCGACTGCCGCCCTGGGAGCCATACCACGTACGCCGCCCCCGCGCAGGCGCTCGGCCGCCCCGGCCGCCATGCCCTCTCCGGCCCATGCGCCCCACGCGATCGATGTCGCCACCAGGCCCAGCCCACGACGATGCTCCGCCAGCGCATCGAGGAATGCGTTGCCCGCCGCATACGCGCCCTGCCCCTCGCTCCCCAACACCGCCGCGAGCGAGGAGAACAGCACGAACGCGTCCAGCTCCAATCCCTCGGTGAGCTCGTGCAACAGCCACGCCGCGCCCGCCTTCGCGCGCGACACCTCCGCGAGGCGCTCGACCGTCAACCGATCGATCGACCCATCCTCGAGCACCCCCGCCACATGGAACACCGCCGACAGCGGGCACTCCCCGGGAACCCCGGCCAGCAGCCCCTCCAACTGGCCGCGATCGGCGACGTCGCACGCCGCCACGCTCACCCGTCCACCCAGCTGCTCGAGCTCCGCGACGAGCTCGCCCGCTCCGGGCGCATCCAACCCCCGGCGACTCGCCAGCAGGACGTGCTCGGCGCCCGCGCCCACCAGCCAGCGCGCGATGTGGCCGCCAAGCGCGCCGGTGCCGCCGGTCACCAGCACGGTGCCCCGGGGCCGGTACGCCTCCGCGGCTGGGCGCTCGCCCGCCGTCGCGCGCACCAGGCGCCTCGCGAACATGCCCTCGGCGCGCAGCGCCACCTCGTCCTCGCCACCCAAACCGGCGAGCACATCGCACAGGCGCTCGTATGCGCGCTCATCGCTCGCCGCGGGCAGGTCGACCAGGCCGCCCCACCGGGTGGGCTCCTCGAGCCCAACGACCCGACCCAGACCCCACACCATGCCTCCGGCCGGGCTCGTGACCCGATCCCCGTCGCCGACCGACACGGCGCCCTGCGTCACGCACCACAGCGGCGCCTGTACTCCCGCGTCGCCGAGCGCCTGCGCCAGCACCAACACGCCCGCCACGCCACCAACTCCCCCACCGTCACCGCGCACGCCATCCCCATCCCCATCCATCCCCAGCAGTGACACCACACCACCCACCGCACCCGCGACGCGCATACGCTCAGCCAACACTTCGCGATCGGCGTCGTCCACCTCGACCACCACCGGGCTCGCGCCGCGCGCCGCGAGCGCCTCGGAGAGGTCCGCGAGCAGCTGCGCATCGACGCGCCCCGCCGGCACCACCACCGGCCACACACCGGCAAGCGCCCCCGCGGCATTCTCACCCACCGGCTGCCACCGCACCCGGTAGCGCCACCCCTCCACACCCGACACCCCACCGGAGGCCGACCCACTCCCCGGCTGCAGCCAGTAGCGCTCCCGCTGGAACGCGTACAGCGGCAACTCCACTCGGCGGGCGCCCGACCCCTCGAATACCGCGCCCCAATCGACACTCACGCCGCGCACCCACATCTCGCCCACACCGGTGAGCAGCGAACGAGCCTCACCCTGCCCCGCACGCAGCACGCTCGCCACGGTCACCTCCGGCGCCCCACCCCCGAGGCCTGCCTCACCATCGACGCACTCCTCGACCATCGCGCCGAGCGCACCGTCCGGGCCGAGCTCGAGGAAGCTGCTCACCCCCTCCGCTCGCAACCAGCGCACGCCGTCGGCGAACCTCACCGTCTCGCGCACATGCCGCACCCAGTACGCCACCGTGCACAGCTCCTCGCCCGTGGCCATGCCGCCGGAGAGGTTGGAGACCAGCGGCAGCCGCGGCTCGCTGAAAGAGACGCCTTCGGCGACCCGCCCGAACTCCTCCAACATCGCGTCCATCCGCGGCGAGTGAAACGCGTGACTCACACGCAGCCGCTTCACCCTCGCACCGCGGGCCTGCCACACATCGCGCAACTCCAGGACGGCATCCTCCTCGCCGGAGACCACCACCGAGCCCGGAGCGTTCACCGCCGCCAGCGCCACGCGCTCCGCCGCGCGATCGAGCGCAGCCAGCGACTCCCGCACCTCGGCCTCGGGGGCCGCGATCGCCACCATCGCGCCACCCCCCGGCAGCGCGCCCATCAACCGGCCCCGCGCCGCCACCAGGCGGCAGGCATCCTCGAGCGAGAACACCCCCGCGACGTGCGCCGCCGCCAGCTCGCCCACCGAGTGGCCGATCAGGAAATCGGGGCGCACGCCCCACGCCTGCAGCAGCCGGTACAGCGCCACCTCCAGCGCGAACAGCCCCGGCTGCGCCAACGCCGTCCCGTCCAACGCCGTCCCTTCCAACGCCATCCCGTCCAACGCCGCCGCGCCCTCGCCGGGGAGCGCCGCGGCGACCTCCCCCGCGGGCTCGCCGTCGCCGAACACGACCTCCCGCAGCGAGCAGCCGATGTGCGGGTCGATGTGGGCGCACACCTCCTCGAACGCCGCCCTGAAGACCGGGAGCTCCCGATACAGCTCCCGACCCATGCCCACACACTGCGCGCCCTGGCCGGTGAACAGGAAGGCGACGCGCCCCCCGCCGGCTCTGCCGCGCATCACACCTCCAGCCGACTCCCCGCGGGCGAGCGCCGCGAGCGCCGGGAACCCCTCCTCGTGGTCATGGGCAGGTGGGGTCTCGACCAGCACCACCGCGCGATCCTCAAACGCGGGGCGGCCGGCGAGCGAGAACCCGACGTCAGCGGCGTCCAGCTCGGGGGTCTCGGCGAGAAAGCCACTCAGGCGCTCCGCCTGCGCGCGCAGGCCATCCGCGCCGCGGCCCGCGAGCACCCACGGCAGCACGCCCGCGGAAAGCACGCCCGCGGAACGCACACCGCCGGCGGTGGGGGCCTGCGACGCCGGCGCCGGATCGAGCGCCGGCGCCTCCTCGACGATCAGATGCGCGTTGGTGCCGCTCACCCCGAACGAGGAGATCCCCGCGCGGCGCGGCCGGCTCCCCGGCTGCCACGGGCGCTCCTCGCTCAGCAGCTCCACCGCGCCCGCGCCCCAGTCGACCTGCGTGCTCGGCTGCTCGACGTGCAGCGTCCGCGGCAGCACGCCGTGGCGCAGCGCCATCACCATCTTGATCACGCCCGCCACGCCGGCCGCGGCCTGGGTGTGGCCGATGTTCGACTTGATCGACCCCAGCCACAGCGGGCGCTCCCCGGGGCGGTCGCGACCGTAGGTCGCCAGCAGCGCCTGCGCCTCGATCGGGTCGCCGAGCGTGGTGCCGGTGCCGTGCCCCTCGACCGCATCGACCTCCCCGGGCGTCAAACCGGCGCTCGCCAGCGCCTGCATGATCACGCGTTCCTGAGAGGGGCCGTTCGGCGCCGTCAGCCCGTTGCTCGCGCCATCCTGGTTGACCGCGCCCCCGCGCACCACCGCCAGCACCCGGTGGCCGCTGCGGCGCGCGTCGGAGAGGCGCTCGAGCGCCAGCACGCCGACGCCCTCGCCGAAGCCAGCGCCATCGGCCGCGTCCGCGTAGGACTTGCAGCGTCCGTCGCCCGCCAGCCCCTGCTGATGGCTGAACTCCACGAACACGCCCGGCGTCCACAGCACGGTCACCCCACCCGCCAGCGCCAGCGAGCACTCGCCCAGGCGCAGCGCCTGACACGCCCAGTGCAGCGCGACCAGCGAGGAGGAGCAGGCCGTGTCGAGCGACACCGCGGGGCCCTCCAATCCCAGCGCGTAGGCGACCCGGCCCGACACCACGCTGCCCGCGTTGCCGGTCCCCAGGTACCCCTCCAGCCCCGCGAGCGCCTCAC
>CAYNGQ010000178.1:0-2557 GCA_964396735.1 uncultured Solirubrobacteraceae bacterium
TCCACACGATCGGAGCGGCAGCGGCCAGCAGCGCGAGGCGTGCGAGCTGGCTGGGGGTGCGCGGCGTTGGCAGCGCCAGATACAGCCAGTACAGCCCGGAGAAGGCCCACGCCTCTGGTCGCAGCAGCCCGGCGAGCGCCAGCAGCGCCAGCACCGGCGCACCCGCGCGGCGGTGACGGGTCTCGACGATCAACGCGCACAGTACCAGCAGCAGGTAGGGGAGATCCACGTAGGCTCGAACCCCGTAGGAGAGGATTGGTTCGCGCGTCAGCAGCAGCAGCGCCGCGACGGCGCCGGCAGGACGGTTGAACCACAGCGCGCCCAGCCGATACACGGCCCATCCGCATGCCGAGAGGGCGAGGAAGCCGAGAGCGACGGCTATCTGTGAGGCAGCGTGGGGACCGAGTGGCGCCACCACCACCCCGAGCGCCTCGACAAGCGGGTGGGGCGTCGGTGCGATCGGGATCCCGTACTGCGGGGTTTCTCCTCGAGTCAGCTGCTGCCCCCACGCGAGCGCGTACAGGGTGTCGTAGTTGGCAAAGCCCACGCCGCTGATGACGCGCAGCAGCACAGCTCCCACCACGATCGCCAGAGGCGTGGCGAGGCGCGTGGCAGGGCTTTTGGTTGGGGCCGGCACGGCGCGGACGCTATCGCTCGGACGGGGGGGCGACCCTGGATAGACTCAGCTCCAGGTGCCGGAGAGCGATAATCAGCAACCGCAGCAGCAGTCCCTCTACCGTCGCAACCGCCCGCGCACATTCGCCGACGTCGTCGGCCAGGAGCCGGTGGTGCGCACGCTGCGCGGGGCGGTGGAGCGTGGGAGGGTGCACCACGCCTATCTGTTCGTGGGCTCGCGCGGCACCGGCAAGACCTCGATGGCGAAGATCCTCGCGGCCTGCCTCAACTGCGAGCGCGGGCCGACCACGGAGCCATGCGGGGAGTGCGAGTCCTGTCGCGCGATCGCAGTCGCGCGCTCGCTCGATGTGATCGAGATGGACGCCGCCTCCAACAACTCGGTCGAGGACATCCGCGAGCTGCGCGAGAGTGTCGCCTTCGCGCCGGTGAGCGGGCGCAGCAAGGTGTACATCCTCGACGAGGCCCACATGCTCTCGCAGGCGGCGTGGAACGCGTTCCTGAAGACGCTCGAGGAGCCGCCCCCCGACACGGTGTTCGTGCTGGCGACCACCGAGGCGCAGAAGGTGCCGGCGACGGTGGTGGACCGCTGCCACCGCTTCGACTTCCAGCGCCCCACGGTCGAGCAGATCACGGGCGTGGTGCTCCGGGCCGCGCAGACGGAGGGAATCGAGATTCCCCCCGAGGCCGCCGCCGCCGTGGCGCGCGCGGCCACGGGCAGCTTCCGCGACGCGCTGGGGACGCTCGAGCAGCTGCTCACCTATAGCGACGCCGAGATCGCGCTGGAGGATGTGCTGGCGGTGCTGGGGGTAACCGACTCTCAGCTGCTCGAAGAGACGATCGACGCGGTGCAGCAGGGCAGCGCCAGGGATGCGCTGCTGGCGGTCGCGCGCTGCGCCGAGGGCGGCCGCGACGCGGGCGCCTTCACCTCCGATCTGGAGGGTCGCGCGCGGGAGCTGCTGGTGGTGCACACGCTCGGGGAGGTCCCGGCCGAGCTGTCGCTGACGGCCGAGGCGGACGCCCGCCTGTGGGCGCAGGCGCAGCGGGTGCCGCAGGCGACGGCCGTCCGCCTGCTGGAGCAGCTGGGCGGGGCGCTGGAGGCGGTGAAGGCCGGCGGCGAGCCGCGCACCCAGCTGGAGCTGGCGCTGGTGAAGGCGGCGCGACCGGACATCGACGGCTCGCCAAAGGCGCTGCTGGCCCGCATCGAGCGTCTTGAACGGCGGTTGGAAGGGGGGGATGGGGATGGATGGAAGCCGGCCGCGCCGCATCCCGCCGATGACCTGCTGGCGGTCGCCGCGTCGGAGCAGTCCGCGGCGCAGAGCACCCCCTCCCCGCCGCCGGCGCCCGCACCGAGCGAGGCGCCCGCGCGAGTTGATGATCTGGAGCAAGCGGCGGTGTCGCAGTCTGGGGATACCGGCCCAGAGGAGGGGACGCGACCCCAAGCCCCCGGCTCGGCGGCGCCCGAAGCAGCTCTCGCGACCCCCGACCTCGGGGATCTCGACGAGCTGTGGCCGGCGGTGGTCGAGCTGGTGGGGGCGGAGAACAAGCTGCTGAGCGCGGTGCTGGCGGATGCGCGAGCGGTGGCGCTGAGCGAGGAGGAGCTGACGGTGGCGTTCGCCGCGACGGCGTCGTTCCTGAAGAAGAAAGCCGAAGACAACGCCCACCGCACGACGGTGACCGAGGCGCTGCGCCAGCTCACGGGCGAGCGGCGCCTGCGCGTGGCGTACGAGCTGCGCGAGGATCTGCTCCCCGCGAGCGAGGACGCAGGGGAGATGCCGCGCACGGAGGACGAGTGGGTGGCACGCTTCATGGAGGAGTTCGACGCCGAGGAGCTCGTCGGCGCGGGCGAGGCGATCAGCGAGAGCGAATAGGAGCGAGACCCGATGGCCCAGCAGAAGCGACCGAACATGCAGCAGATGCTCCA
>CAYNGQ010000179.1:0-8713 GCA_964396735.1 uncultured Solirubrobacteraceae bacterium
GCCCGGCAAGCTGCGGCATCTGGAGGACGCGGTCTTCGTCGAGTGCATCACCACCGGCACGCACAACGGCTTCTTCGCGGGCATTGAGCCGACCGGCAAGAAGATCCGATCGCGATCGGCGTGCATCTTCGAGTTCGACGGCGACAAGTTGCTGTGTGAGAGGGTCTATCTCGACATGGCAACGATCCTGCGGCAGCTCGGTGCGCTGCCGCCGCTGCCGCAGATGCCGGGACCGCCTGGCGCGCCCGGCGGTCCGGGACCTACCGGAGCTTGAGCAGCGCCCCCGCGTTCCCCCCCAGGATGCCGGCGCGCTCGTCGTCGGAGACGTCCAGCCGGTCGATCAGCGTCCGCGAGACCGCCGCGGGGATCTCCACAGGCGGCCAATCGGTACCGAACAACAGCCGATCGGGGCCGAACACCTCGAGCGCACACCGCAGCGCCGGCTCGCTGAACATCAGCGTGTCGACGTAGACCCGGCGCAGGTACGCACTCGGGGCATCCGCGGGGACCGGCCCCGCCCCGTCTGGCACGAGCACACCCTGAGGCGGCGCACCGGCGGGCGGCCCGGCCGGCGCCGCGCCCGCCGCACTCGCGGGCGGCCCAGCCAGCGCCGCGCCCGCCAGCGCCGGAATCCGGTAGCCCGCATCCAGCCGGCCCATCAAGTCGGCGATCCCGCCACCTCCCGCTCCGGCGATCAGCCGCAACGACGGGTGGCGGTCCAGCACGCCGGCGAAGATCGCCGCGGCGAGGCTGAGCCCCACGTCGACTGCCCGGTTGCCGAACTCGTCCAACCGCGGGTCACCCACTCCGCCCGGCCTGACCGGCGGGTGGATCAGGACCGGTACGTCGAGCTCCTCGGCGAGGCTCCAGAAATCCTCGGCTCGCGGATCGTCCAGGCGGTGGCCGTCGACGCTGGAGCTGACCGAGAACCCGCAGCTCCCGGCCGCGACGGCGCGCCGCGCCTCTTCGAGCATCCCGTCGCCCTCGAACGCGTCGACGCCCACCATCACCGAGACCCGGTCCGGGTACTGCTCACGGACCCCGAGATTGAACTCGTTCCATCGCTTGAGCCGGTCGAGCAGACCTCCGAGACCTGGCAGGCGGACGATCCCGTGGACGATGACAGCACGATCGATCCCGTCCTGCGCCTTGCGCTCGAGGAAGCCGTCGACGTCCTTCAGCGACGGCGCACCCAGCGACTCAGGCGGTGCCAGGTGGCAGTGCGCGTCGATGATCATCGGATTGCTCCACCTCCATGAAGCTCGTCGATTGCGTCCATCCACGGCAGCCTAACCGGATCCAGGTAGGCTTGGCCGCTCATGCGACGCGAAACGTCTTTCAACGCGGGCCTGCCGGCCTTTTGAAAGCCGTGCTCGGAATGTGCTTTGCAATCGGCGGTGTTCTCAGAGGAGGATCTCTTGGATCTCGGGCTTAGCGGAAAGCGGGCGCTCGTCACGGGCGGCTCGCGCGGTATCGGGCGTGCACTGGTGTTGGGTCTGGCGCAGGGGGGCGCCTCGGTTGGGGCTTGCTACAACCGGGAGTCCGACGATGTGGAGCGCCTGCGGGGCGAGTTGGCGCAGATCGGCGGCGCGAGCTTCCTCGCGCAGGCCGACCTCTCCAACCCGCCCTCGGCGGAGGCGTTCGTGAAAGACACCAGCGAGCGCTTCGGCGGCCTCGACATCGTCATCAACAACGCCGGCGTGGTGAGCCACGCGATGATCGATCAGCTGACGCTCGAGGAGTGGCACCGGGTGATCGACACCAACCTGACGGCCGTCTACCTCGTCTGCCAGGCAGCCCTGCCGGCGATGGAGGCGGGAGGGTCGATCGTCAACATCACATCGGCGGTCGCGATGCGCGGGATGCCGGGGCGCGTCCACTACATCTCCTCCAAGGCCGGCCTGATCGGCCTGACGCGCGCGCTGTGCAAGGAGGTCGGCAGGCGGGGCATCCGCGTCAACGCGCTCGCGCCCGGCATCATCGAAACCGACCAGACCGGTGAGCTCGACGACGCCGGCCGCGCGCGCTACTCCGGCCTCGCGGCGCTCAACCGGTTGGGACGGCCCGAGGAGATCGCGGACGTTGCGCTGTTCCTCGCGAGCGACCACGCGAGCTTCGTCTCCGGGGTGACGCTGAACGTGGACGGGGGGATCTGACGGGCAGGTGATCTCTTTTCTGCGGGCGCTCCAACCAACTCGCGGCGCAGCGGTACCGATGCCAGCTGCCGGCTGTCCTTCATGTGCTGCGGTGGTTCCCGGAGTGAGACCTGCGGCGATTCCCTGATGCGTTTCGATGGCAGCTACCGGATGCGGTGCGCACGCGCGGGACATAGGTTCTTCCTGGGCCGTTCTGGATGGATCATGCCCGATTGGCGCAGCGCGTAAGAGCGAACCAAGGGGGGACTTCGATGCCATCGAACAGTGAGCTGTCGAGTGGGGGTCTGGCGCGGCGGCTGATCGCCTTCTATGTGGTCTTGGCGGCGCTCTCGGTCGCCGTCGTGATCATCGTGATCGACAAGGGCGGCAGCGAGAAGGCGCTTCCCGCGATCGCCGGCGGATATGTCGCCAGCGCGCCGAGCAGCTGCCTGGGTCCGGCACCCGCGCCCGTGGGCGGGGCGCCGTTGCCCGCGACCGCGCCTACGCAGCTGCCCCCACCGGGGCCAGCGTTCAGCGTCAACCAGTCCGGGCAGTTCGTCAACCTCACCAACAGCCAGCGCACGCTGGGGGGTCAGCTGCGCCTGAAGCCCGGCGCCACTCCCGCCGGCGCTCATCGCCTCACGGGGACGGTGGACTGCATCTCCGGCAAGCAGCAGACGCTCGACGCGCTCGTGATGCCCGGAGTCAAGGGGTCGATCGCCGGGACGCTCGGAGGCGCCCCGTTCGCGGCGACGCTCAAGTCCCCGCCGCCGGCCCCCGGCGCGGCGCTGCCGCGTACGCCGAGCGGGATCGCCGGCAAGTATGCGCTGTCGCCCACCTCGACTTGCTTCGGCAGCTCGTTCACGCTGAACGGCAGTGGGTCGAGCTACAAGCTTGTTGCGGCCACCCACACGCTCGGGCGGCTCTCCTATTCCACAAAGACGAGCGCCGTCAGCGGGGATGTCGCATGCTTGAAAGGCGGCTCGGTGCGCCTGACGGCGACGGCGAACGACATCCTGCTGCAGAACGTCAAGCTGATTCCCCTGCAGGTGGCGGCGCCCGTTCCGTCGGCTGCAAAAACGACGGTCAAAGCGGCGCTTCTCACCACCTCGAAGCCCGCCGCGAGTGCGGCGCTGGGCACCGCTTCCAAGCCGGCCACCAAAGCGACCCCAACCACCTCGGGGTCCGCGGGCAAGGTGGCGGTGATCACCAGTTCCAAAACGGTTGCCAAACCGGCGCTGATCACCCCCACGGGCCTGCCGCCGTCGGGCGAGCAGTTCACCGCGACCAAGCAGCGCAGCTCGTTCACCAAGCTCGTGGCGGCCTTCTTCCTCGCCGTCCTGATCGTGCTGATCGTCGCGCGGGCCTTTGGGATGGTCGCTGTGCGGGTCGGCCAGCCGCGGGTGATGGGGGAGGTGATCGCGGGGATCGCGCTCGGCCCCTCGCTGTTCGGCCTGCTGGCGCCCAACCTCCAGGCGACGATCTTCTCGACCGACATCCTGCCGGCGTTCGGCGTCGCCGCCAACCTCGGGTTGATCTTCTTCATGTTCCTGATCGGCATGGAGGTCGATCAGAAGCAGCTCAAGGGCAAGGCCGCGCCCGCCGCGGCGATCTCCAACGCGAGCATTGCGCTGCCGATGCTGCTCGGGATCGCCGCCGCGCTGCCGCTGTACAAGCTCCTGGGGCCGGACATCAAGTTCGCCGCGTTCGCGCTGTTCATGGGCGTCGCGATGTCGATCACCGCCTTCCCGGTGCTCGCTCGGATCCTCACCGAGCGGCGGATGCTCAAGGGGCCGGTCGGCTCCCTCACCATCGGCTGCGCCGCGATCGACGACGTCAGCGCCTGGTTCTTGATCGCGCTCGCAACCACGATCGCCGTATCCGGCTCGTTTGGGGTCGTCGTGCGGACGATCGCCGAGGCGGTCGCGTTCGTGCTCGTGATGGCGCTGGTGGTGAGGCGGGTCCTGGCGCGCATGGCGACCGCCTTCGACGAGGTCGGGCAGATCCCCTCCGGGTGGTTCGCGGCGATCGTCGTGGGCGTGCTGCTGTCGGCGTACATAACCGAAGCGATCAACATCGACGTGATCTTCGGCGGCTTCATCATGGGAATGGTGATGCCGCGGCACGCGCGCCTCACCGAGGAGGTCACACGCCGGGTGGAGGACTTCGTCGTCACGCTGCTGCTGCCGTTGTTCTTCGTCTACACGGGCTTGAAGACCAACATCACGCTGCTCGATCGGCCCGAGCTGTGGCTGATCACTGCGGGCCTCGTGGTGCTCGCGATCGTCGGCAAGCTCGCCGGGGCGGCGATCGCGGCGCGCGTGTGCGGCTTTGACTCGCGCGCCTCGATGGTGATCGGCACGCTGATGAACACGCGCGGGCTCACCGAGCTGATCGTGCTCAACATCGCGCTCGAAGTCGGCGCGATTTCGAGCGTGCTGTTCACTGCGCTCGTGATCATGGCGATCGTCACCACGCTGATGACGGGGCCGCTGCTGAAACTGCTCGACCCGCGCAACGAGTACGGCACCAAGATCGAGGACGAGCTCGCCGGCGCGGCCGCGGCCGCCGCCCGCGAGCATCCCGGCCTGCCGGTCGCGGAGCGCTCGATCCTCGTCGCCTCGCACACCGACACCGCGCTCGAGCGCCTGATCGAGCTGGCCGAGCCGCTGGCGCGCTCGGCGCCCCAGCGCGAGCTGATCCTCACCCGCCTCGTCGAGCCCCCGCGCGGCGCCGGCGTGCGCGGGGGCCTGCAGACCGAGAACCTGCAGCTCGAACGGGCCTCACAGACGATCGCCCAGGCGCGCGAGCGCCTGGCCGCCGAGGGCGTTCTCGCCCGGGGCGTCGCGCTCAGCTCCAGCCACCCCGGCACGGATCTCGCGCACGTCGCCGAGCGCGAGCCGGTCGATCTGGTGCTGACAGAGGGGCGCCGCCGCCTGATCGGCGAGAGCGTGCCACTCGGGGACGTGAGCGTGCTGCTCGAACGCGCCGAGTGCGACGTCGCGGTGCTCGTTGCGAAGGAGAGCGCGTCAATGAACCTCGGGCCGCAGACCCCGCTGCTCGTGCCGTTCGGCGGTGCGGAGCACGACTGGGCCGCGCTGGAGCTTGGCTCGTGGCTCTCCTCGGCCACCGGCGCGCCGCTCAAGCTGCTCGGCGCCGGGGGGCAGAGCGAGGACGGCAAGTCGGTCACCCGGATGCTCGCCGACGCCGGCCTGCTGGTGCAGCAGACGACCGGGATCGCCACGGAGCCGCTGGTCATCGCCGGGGGGCGCGAGGGCATCGTGTCGGCCGCCGCGGGCGCCGGCCTGCTGGTGATCGGCCTCTCCGAGCGCTGGCGCCGCGAGGGCCTGGGTCCCACCCGCTCGGAGATCGCCAAGGCCGCGCCCGCGCCGGTGCTGTTCGTGCGCCGCGGCACCCGCGCCGGTCTGTTCGCACAGCGAGACAACGTCACTCAGTTCAATTGGTCGCGGGCCGGGCAGCCGTCAATCAGGTAGGTCAGGCGGTGAGCCTCGTGCCTCCGGAAGGTCAGCAGGGTTGCGCGCTGGGATTTGGACGGGCTGGCTTGTGGGGCGCGCTGGGCCGCGGACCGCTCGGACCGCCTTCGCGTGCTCAGGCAGGCAGCGGCAGCACAGCCGTCACGCAGGTCGGCCCGCCCTCCCGGGACCTCAGCGAGAGCTCTCCACCGAGGAGGTCGGCGCGTTCGCGCATGCCGATCAGCCCGAAGCCCTCGCTCGGGCCATCGGGCACAAAGCCGCAGCCGTCATCTTGGACGATCACCTCTACACGCCGCGACAGCTGCCTCACGCTCAGCGTCGCCTGCTCGGCGCCGGCGTGCCGGGCGACGTTGCTGAGCGCCTCCTGGACGATGCGATAGATGGCGTCCTCGATCTCTCGCGCGCGCTCGCGCACGCCGAGCTCGATGTTCATGTCGAGCGCAAAGCCTGCCGCGGCCGACTGGCGCTGGGCCAGCGACTCGATCGCGGGGCCCAGCCCGAGGTCGTCCAGGGCGGCCGGGCGCAACTCGGTGATCAGGTCGCGCAGGCCGCGCGCCTCGACACCGATGTGCGCATCCGCGGTCTCGGCCGCGCGCCGCAGCGCGTCGGGGTCGTCGCGGGCGAGGCCGGCCGCCAGCACCATGCGAGCGCCGGTAAGCCCCTGCAAGGTCTGGTCGTGCAGCTCGCGCGCCCACCGCGCTCGCGCCTGCTCGGCTGCGTCGATGCTCAGCCGCAGCCGCTCGGCCGCGACCGACCGGGCGGTTGCCACGGCGGTGGCGGCGCTGGCCGCGACCGACAGCAGCAACTGCTCGTCCTCATCCCCGAACGTGCGTCCGTCGTCGCGGTCGATCCCCGCCAGCACCCCGAGCACATCGCCGCGGAAGATCAGCGGCACGAGCAGCGCTGTGCCGGCGCCGGGGAGCAGTTGGTCGAGCTGGCGGGCGCGATCCTCGCGTGTGACGCGCAGCGGCCGCCCGCTCAGCAGCACCTCCGCCACCAGTGAACCCGGATCTTCGCCCTCCGGGAGGTACACGAGCAGGCTACGGGCAGCCACGACCTCGCGCCCGTGGTCGAGGATCAGCGACAGCACCCGCTCGAGGTCGGTCTCGCCGCCGACGGCGCGGGCGATCTCGGCGAACGCCTCCAGCCGCTCCACGCTCTGGGCGAGCTGCTGGTTGGCGCGGGTGAGCTGATCGGCGTAGAGCGACATGTGGCGCTGCGCTCGCCGGCGTTCAGCGATGTCGGCGCGCAGCCGGTCGGAGAAATGGCCCACCACGGCACCGGTCACCAGCAGTGCCGCCCCGCGTGCCGTATACCCGAGCACGCCAAGGTGGACGGTCTGGAGCACGCTCCAGGCAATCACCAGCCCGAGCGCGACCGCCGCGGCGAGTACGCCGGCACGCGTCCCGAGCTCGATCGCCAGCAGTGCGATCGGCACGACATAGAAGTTGGCGATCAACGCGTCCGGGTCATCGACCGCCAGGCGGGCGGCGAACGTGACGGCAAACAGGGCCGCGGCGACGGCGAGCACCACGAGCCGGCGGGTGTGGGACGGAGTCTCGGCCGTGCTGATCTTGAGGCTCTCCAGCACGCGGCTCTCGGCGGCCTCGAATGCCAATTGCTGCGCACGCGTGGTGGTGCCTCGGTCGTGGGGGTGTGTCGTTTGGGGGGGTGTGGCATGGAGATCGTCCGCGTGGGTAGCGTTGACACCGAGCTTGTGTGCGCTGGCCGAAACGGGGATGCTCGCCGAAGGCGAGCGTCTCCCGGCTTCGGTCCTCCTGTCCAGCGACCGGGGTTGGGGCCCCACCCACCCGCTCATCGGTGGATCACCCCGTGCTGCAGCGCGTAGCGGACGAGCTCTGGGCGACCGCTCACGCCGAGCTTGTGCTGCAGGTTGGAGCGGTGCGTTTCGACTGTGCGTGGGCTGATGTACATCTGCTTGGCGATCTCTGTGTTGGTGTGGCCGAGCGCCACCAGGCGCAGCACCTCGATCTCGCGCTCGCTCAGCACCGCGGTGCCCCCGCCCTCGAGCGCCCACCCGCCGATCGCCGGATCGAGATACCTGCCGCCCTTGCTGACCATGCGGATCGCGCGCACCAGATCGGCGCGCGAGGCTTCCTTGAGCACGTAACCCGCAGCTCCCGCCGCCCACGCCTGCTGCGCGAAAGCGGGGTCGTCGTCCATCGTCAGGATCACGATGGCGCTGGTGGGTGATGCCCCGCGTAGGGTTGAGAGCATGCCCAGGCTGAGCTCGCGGCCCATGTGGAGGTCGAGCACGAGCACGCTCGGGGCCCGATCGAGCAACAGGGCGTGCGTTTCGTCCAGATCGCTCGCCTCGCCGACGACGCTGAAGTCAGCCTCGGCCTCCAGCATCATCCGCAGGCCGTCCCGCACGACCGCGTGATCGTCGGCGATTACGATCGTGAGGGGGGAGCTACTGGGACTTCGTGAGTCCCTCACCGGCCTCATCGGACGCGAATGTGCCATTGAAGATGTCGCCCGTGAACAGGTGCAGCTTGAAGTTCTCGGGCTCGTGGGCGTCCGTGAAGAACTCCCCGAAGCGTTCGATCGCCCGCTTGTGGTACTCGGCCTCGGTGCTGGACAGCAGCTCGTCCTCGCCCTCCCAGAAGGTGATCGAGAGCGCCTTGCCCGACTCGGGGTCGACCAGTGAGAGCGCGCCCTTGAACCCGTCGCGCGCCATCGTGACTGGCAGGACGTTCTCGTACCACAGTTTGAGGCCCTCTTGCACCCGTCCCTCGGGTGCCTGAACGTGGGTCACGCGACAGAACACATGCTCCCCCTTAGATGTGGGTTGGACGAGATTGAAGCTCGCCGATCCTAGCGCTCCGCCGGTGGGGCTGCGATGTCCTCGCCGGTGAGGTCGAACGAGATCCGGCACCGCGGGGATGCTGAGGGCCAGCAGGTGGCGAACGCATGTAGGATCCCCGCCATGGTGCGCGCGACTCTGTACATGACGGTCAAGGAGGGTCGCGGGCCGGACTTCGAGCGGGCCTGGCGGGCGATCGCCGAGCAGGTTCGGTCCGTCCCCGGGAACGTACGCCAGACGCTCGCGCGCGATCCCGA
>CAYNGQ010000180.1:0-5187 GCA_964396735.1 uncultured Solirubrobacteraceae bacterium
AGCTACGGCGGCGACCTCGACACCGCGATCCACATCCGCACCGTGGTCGTCAAGGACGGCATCGCCCATATCCAGGCCGGCGGCGGCACCGTCGCCGATGCCAAGCCGGCGTACGAGTACGAGGAGTCGGTGGCGAAGTCCACAGCGGCGATGCGCGCGATCGCGCTGGCGTGCGAACAGTCCGACTGGGCTTAGCAGAGGGGCCCGATGAAGGTATTGGTCATCGACAACTACGACTCGTTCACCTACAACCTCGTGCAGTACCTCGGCGAGCTGGGCGCCGAGGTGCACACGGTGCGCAACGACCGCGCCACCGTCGATGAGTTGCTCGCGGGCGGCTACGAACGCTGCGTGGTGTCACCCGGGCCCTGCACCCCCGACGAGGCGGGGATCACGCTGGAGGCGGTGCGCAGGCTGCCCGAAGCTGGTAGCCCCACGCTCGGCGTGTGCCTCGGCCACCAGGCGCTCGCGCAGGCATTCGGGGGCCGCGTGGTGCTGCACCCGCCCGTGCACGGCAAAGCGACCACGATCGAGCACGACGGCCGCACTATCTTCGCCGGCCTCACCTCGCCGCTGACGGTCGGGCGCTACCACTCGCTGATCGTCGATCGCGAGCTGCCCTCCTGCCTGGAGTCCTCGGCCGAGGGCGACGGCGTGTTGATGGCGCTGCGCCACCGCGAGCTGCCGGCCGAGGGCGTGCAATTCCATCCCGAGTCGGTACTTACCGAAGAGGGCAGGCATCTGCTGGCAAATTTCCTCGGGTTCTCCTGGCCGCCGGTAGAGGGTGGCACCGGCTCTGCGCAGCACGTGCCTGACGACGCCCTGCAAACGAGCACGCGCTGATGCCCAACCCGATCCTCACGAGCGCGATCGACGCGCTCGCATCGCGCAGGGACCTGAGCGAAGCGCAGGCCGCCGAGGTGCTCGCGCAGATCATGCACGGCGAGGTCTCCGAGACCCAGATCGCCGCCTTCCTGATCGCGCTGCGCACCAAGGGCGAGACCGTGCAGGAGCTGGCGGGCATGGCGCGCACGATGCGCGAGCTCGCCGCGCACGTGTCGAGCACGCAGGAGAACCTGCTCGACACGGCGGGCACCGGCGGGGGGCGACGCACGTTCAACGTCTCCACGACCGCTGCGCTGATCGCCGCGGGGGCGGGGTGCGCCGTGGCCAAGCACGGCAATCGCTCCGCCACCGGCCCCTCCGGGTCGGCCGACGTGCTGGAGGCGCTCGGCGCGCGTATCGACCTCGACTCCGAGGGGGTGGCGCGCTGCATCGAGGAGGTCGGGTTTGGCTTCATGTTCGCCCCTGCCCACCACCGCGCGACCCGCTTTGTCGTGCCGGTGCGCCGCGATCTGGGGGTGCGCACGATCTTCAACATGCTCGGCCCTCTCACCAACCCCGCGGGCGCCACGCGACAATTGATCGGCGTCTCCGAGGAGAGCTTTCTCGAGACGATCGCCGGCGCGCTCGCGCTGCTGGGCTCCCGCCGGGCGCTGGTCGTACGTGGCGAGGATGGGCTGGACGAGGTGTCGAGCTCGGCATCCACGACGGTCGTCGAGCTCGATGGTTCAGACATCCGGCGTTACACGATCGCCCCGGAGGAATTTGGAATCCCGCCCGTCCCCATCGAGCCCGCCCGGGCTCCGCCCGACCGTCTCTCGGGCGCTTCGGCGCCAAGTGCTGCGGGTCATTCCGCGCTCACGGGTGCCACTGGCGTCCACCCCGAGCTGGCTGGTGGCACTCCGCAGGAGAACGCGGCGGTGACGCGCGCGATCCTCGACGGCGAATCCGGACCCCGAACCGATCTCGCGCTGATCAACGCCGGCGCCGCGATCTACGCGGCCGGCGCGGTCGCTTCGATCGCCGAGGGCGTCGAGGCGGCCCGCGCGGCGCTGGCCGACGGCAGCGCCGCGCACGCGCTGCAGAGCTACGTGGAGGCCACCCTCAGGTATGCGCCCGCCGAGGCAGCCACATGAGCGCCACCGTACTGGAGCGCATCCTGCTCACCACTCGCGAGGAGGTGGCGCGGCGCAAGCGCGAGCTGCCGATCGACCAGCTCGAAAGCGATGGTGAGAGCCCGGCCGGGCGTCGGTCACTCCACGCGGCACTGGCCGAGCCGGGCATCGCTGTGATCGCCGAGTTCAAGCGTCGCTCACCCTCCGCCGGTACGTTGCGCGAGCGCCCCGATGTCGCCGAGCTGGTCGGCGCGTACGAGCGTGGTGGTGCCGCCGCCGTCTCGATCCTCACCGAGGGCCCGCACTTCGACGGCTCGCTCGAGGATCTGCGCGAGGCCCGCGCTGCCTGTGGGCTGCCGATTCTGCGCAAGGACTTCATCGTCGACCCCTACCAGCTGCACGAGGCTCGCGTGGGTGGCGCCGACGCGGTGCTGTTGATCGTGGCGGCGCTCGAGGAGCCGACGCTGCTCGATCTGCACGAGCAGGCGAGGGAGCTGGGTCTCGACGTGCTCGTCGAGGTGCACGATCGCGCCGAGCTGGCGCGTGCGAACGAAGCGGGGGCACGGTTGATCGGGATCAACAACCGCGACCTGCGCGACTTCAGCGTCGACGTCGAGCGCACCTTCGCACTGCTGGAGGAGATCCCCGACGACGTCGTCATCGTCTCGGAGTCGGGTATCGCCACCATCACACAGCTGCGGCGCCTGGAGGAACGGGGCGTACAGGCGGTGTTGGTGGGGGAGACGCTGATGCGCTCGCCGGACCCGCAGGCTGCGTTGCGGGAGCTGCTGTCCGACGGAGGGGGGCCACTGTCGGGAGAGGCCGCGACGGGAGAATCGCCCGTGGGTGCCCATGCGACGAGTGCCGACTGCGCGCCGGAGCGGTCTGGAAAGCTTTAGAGACACCACGGCCCACCTTTAGATCGCCTTCATCGCAACCGATCATCCTGTTCCCATGACCCATATGAGCCTGCTTTCCACACCCGCCGTCGACTTCGCCCCCACGGCCCTCTCGCCGCGATGAAACGTCTCTTTGCGATCCCCTTCCTCTCCGCCCTCATCGGGGGCGGCGTCGTGGTGGCGGTGCTCGCTGCCAGCGGCAGCCTCGGCTCCTCCAGCAAAACCGTCACCGAGGTCCAGGCGGCGGCTCCGGTGAGCACTTCCGGCACCGCCTCCTCTTCATCCACGGCGATCCCCACCAGGAGCGGCGGGGGCGGCGGGTTGAGCGCCCACGAAATCTACGAACGCACGGCGCCCAGCGTGGTCAAGGTGACCTCGACGATCGTGCGCCAGAGCGAATCGCCGTTCGGCTTCGGCGAAAGCGCCGAGCAGGGCATCGCCACCGGCTCCGGGTTCGTGATCGACGCCAACGGCACCCTGCTCACCAACTGGCATGTGGTCGAGAACGCAAGCAAGGTGACCGTCAGCTTCGAACACTCGAAGACCGTCGAAGCGCACGTGGTCGGCAAGAACCCCTCCCAGGATCTCGCGGTGCTGAAGATCCCGACCGAAGGGCTCACTCTGCACCCGCTCAAGCTCGGCGACTCCAGCACCGTCGAGGTCGGCGAACCGGTCGTCGCGATCGGCAACCCCTTCGGCCTCAGCCGCACCCTGACGACCGGCGTGATCTCCGCGCTGCAGCGCGAAATAACCGCTCCCAACGGCTTTTCGATCGACAACGTGCTGCAGACCGACGCGCCGATCAACCCCGGCAACTCGGGCGGTCCGCTGCTCAACGGCAAAGGGCAGGTGATCGGCATCACCTCGCAGATCGAGACCGGCGGGGGCGGCAGCGACGGCAATATCGGGATCGGCTTCGCGGTGCCGATCAACACCGCCAAGGCGGAGCTCCCCGAACTCGAGAAGACCGGCACCGTCCAGACTGCCTACCTCGGCGTCGTGATGGTCTCGGTCGACGGCTCGCTCTCGAGCCTCAACCTGCCGGCCAAGAGCGGCGCCCTGATCGAGAAAGTCGAAGCCGGCAGCCCCGCCGCCAAAGCCGGCATCCGCGCCGGCAACATCGAAGCGAAGGTTGGCGGCAACGAAATCTCCGTCGGCGGCGACATCATCGTTGGCTTCGACGGCAAAAAGGTGATAAGCAACGAAAGCCTTGCCTCCTACGTCGGCACCAAGAAGCCCGGTGACACCGTCACGCTCGAACTGTACCGCGAGTCGGGCAGCGGCGGCTACACCAAAAAGAGCGTCACCGTCACGCTCGGCCAGCGGCCCAACTCGATTCCCAACCCCAACACCCCTGAATAAGTCGCAGGCCCTATCGTGGGGGCATGTCCCCCCACGTGAAGGTCTGCGGCATAACCAACCTGCGCGATGCTGAGCTCGCGGTGGAGCTGGGGGCGTGGGCGGTGGGGATGGTCTTCTACGAGCCCTCGCCGCGCGCATGCTCAACCGAGGATGCGCTGCGCATCGTTTCGGCGCTGCGACGCAGGGTGGAGCTGTGCGGGGTGTTCGTCAACGCTCCGCTCGACGAGGTGGTGCAGGCCAGCGAGCAACTGGGGCTGACGATGCTGCAGCTGCACGGCGACGAGGGGCCGGCGTACTGCGCGGAAGCGGGGCATCGCACGGGCGCACGGGTGATCAAGGCGGTGCAGGTGGCCTCGATCGGGGAGGTGCGCGACGTGGAGCGCTTCCACACCGACTTCCACCTGCTCGACGCGCGCTCGACTGTGCCCGGCAGGGAGAAGCTGCGCGGGGGCACGGGGGAGGCGTTCGACTGGGGGCTGCTCGCCGCGCGGCGCTCCAAGGTGCCGCTGATCCTCAGTGGCGGCCTCGGGCCCGAGAACGCGGCGCACGGCCTGGGGCACGACGAGGCCCACGAAGCCGATGAGCCCCGTCACGCTCACCACGGCGCCGACCACGGCGGCGCACGCGAAGAACGTCCTGCGTTCGAGGGCGCGGACGTCGACGCCGAGGGTGCGCGCCTGCTCGTCGCCGAGCGCGAGGAGGTTCATCCGGCCGGCGTCGACGAGGAGCACCGCGATGCCGGCGAGGGAGTAGCCGCCGACGAACGCGAGCTGGCTCCAGGACGGGACGTCGAGGTAGCCCATCAGCCACCAGATGAGCGACTGGAGACGGGTCGGGTCCGAGAGGGCCTCGATGACGGTGATGCACGCGCTGGCGATCGAGTTGACGACGACGCCGGCCAGGAGGATCGACGCGCCTCGGCCGCGCCCGGACCGCACGAGGCTCCAGACCAGGAGCGTCGCCACGAT
>CAYNGQ010000181.1:0-2409 GCA_964396735.1 uncultured Solirubrobacteraceae bacterium
AAACAACCCTGCTAGCGCTTTGAAGTCAGACCGCAAGGACGGCTGACCCAAACCAGATCCTATGTTTGTGCCCGGCAACCCCCAGGGGGGTGGCCACGAACGACCAGACCGTACCACGACCGCCACCAGCTGTCAACCCCCTATGTCGCCAGCCAACCCCGAGGCAAGACCAAAACGAAACCGCGGGCTACTGCAAGGACGCCATCACGTGCTTCACGACCGTGTAGTCCTCCAGCGAGTACACCGAGAGGTCCTTGCCGTAGCCGGACTCCTTGAACCCGCCATGCGGCATCTCCGAGACGAGCGGGATGTGGTCGTTGATCCACACGCAGCCGAAGCGCAGGGCTCGCGAGACGCGCAGCGCGCGGCCCACGTCGCGGGTCCACACCGAGGAGGCGAGGCCGTAGCGGGTGGCGTTGGCCCACGCGACGGCCTGCTCCTCGTCGGTGAAGCGCTGCACGGTGATCACCGGGCCGAAGATCTCGCGCTGGATCAGCTCGTCCTCCTGGGTCGGGCCCGCGATCACCGTGGGCTCCAAGTAGAAGCCGGGGCGCTCGGGGGCCTTGCCTCCGGTGACCACCTCGGTATGGGAGGGGCGGCGGTCGAGGAAGCCCTGAACGCGCTCGCGCTGGCGGGCGGAGTTGAGCGGACCAAGCGTCGTGTCGGAGGCCAGGGTGTCGCCGATCACGAGGCCCCGCGCCTGCTCGGCGAGGCCGGCGACGACGTCGTCGTAGATGCGCTCGGCGGCCAGCACGCGCGTGGCGGCAGTGCAGTCCTGACCGGCGTTGTAGTAACCCGTGCCGGCGATCGTCTCCATTGCGGTGTCCATCGCCACGTCGTCGAACACGAGCACCGGGGCCTTGCCGCCGAGCTCGAGGTGGACGCGCTTGAGCGTGTCGGCGGCGGTGCGCGCGAAGTGCTTGCCGGTGTCCACCGAGCCGGTCAGCGCGAGCATGTCCACATCGGGGTGGGTGATGAGCGCCTCGCCCGTCGGACGGCCCGGGCCCATGACAATGTTCAGCACGCCCTTGGGCAGGATCTCGGCGGCCAGCTCCGCGAGGCGCACGGTCGTGATCGGGGTGGTCTCCGCCGGCTTCAGCACGACCGTGTTGCCGGCTGCGAGCGCGGGGGCGAATTTCCAGATCGCCATCATCAGCGGGTAGTTCCACGGCGTCACCTGACCGATCACACCCACCGCCTCGCGGCGGGTGAAGGAGGTGTAGCCCTCCATGTACTCGCCCGCGGCGCGGCCCTCCAGGCAGCGCGCGGCGCCGGCGAAGAAGCGCAGGTTGTCGGCCATCACCGGGAGCTCGTCGTTCGTGACGGCCGCGATCGGCTTGCCGGCGTTCAGCGCCTCCAGACGGGCGATCTCCTCGCCGTGGTCCTCGATCAGATCCGCGATCGCGAGCAGCGCACGTGCGCGCTCGGCGGGCGTGCGTTGCGACCAACCGTCGAACGCCCGGCGGGCGGCCCGCACGGCCCGGTCCACATCCGCGGCGCTCGAGATCGGCGCGCGCGCCAACTCCTCGCCGGAGGCGGGGTTGAGAATCGCTTCGGTGTCGCCGTCGGAGGGGGCACGCTCACCGTCGATGAAGTTACTCAGGGTAATGGCCATCGCATCTCCTTTTTTCACAGGTCAGACGCCGCTGCCGAGCGCTTCGGCGACAGCCGGGTGGGTGATCTCACCGTCCTTGACGTTCAATCCGAGGCGCAGGCCGGGGTCGCGTTCGAGGGCCTCGTCGATGCCGTGGTCGGCGAGCGCCAGGACGTAGGGGAGCGTGGCGTTGGTGAGCGCGTACGTCGAGGTGATCGGCACCGCGCCCGGCATGTTGGCGACGCAGTAGTGCGTGATCCCATCCACCTCGAAGGTGGGATCGGAATGGGTCGTCGGGTGCGAGGTCTCAAAGCAGCCGCCCTGGTCGATCGAGACATCGACCAGCACCGCGTGGCGACGCATCAGGCCGAGCTGCTCACGGCTGATCACGTGCGGGGCGCGGCCGCCGTGGATCAGCACCGCGCCGATCACGAGGTCGGCGGAGGGCAGCATCTGCTCGATCGCGAGCGTCGAGGAGTACACGGTCGAGGCACGGCCACCGAATGCCACTTCCAGCTCGCGCAGGCGGTCGATCGAGCGGTCGAACACGAACACGTCGGCCTGCATCCCGATCGCGATGATCGCCGCGTTCATCCCCACCACGCCGCCGCCGATCACGAGCACCGTGGCGGCCGCCACGCCCGGCACGCCGCCGAGCAGGATGCCGCGGCCGCCGAGCGGCTTCTCGAGCATGAAGGCACCGGCCTGGGTGGCGATCTTCCCAGCGACCTCCGACATCGGGGCAAGCAGCGGCAGGCGGCCGTTCTTGTCCTCGACCGTCTCATAGGCGATGCAGGTCGCGCCGGTCCTGGCGG
>CAYNGQ010000182.1:0-1508 GCA_964396735.1 uncultured Solirubrobacteraceae bacterium
AAACAACCCTGCTAGCGCTTTGAAGTCAGACCGCAAGGACGGCTGACCCAAACCAGATCCTATGTTTGTGCCCGGCAACCCCCAGGGGGGTGGCCACGAACGACCAGACCGTACCACGACCGCCACCAGCTGTCAACCCCCCAACGTCGCCAGCCAACCCCCAGGCCAGACCAAAACGAAACCGCGGGCACCAAACCGAGTACGGTCGGCAAGCCTCAAACATCGTGGAGCAACAACACGCGCGATGGGCGCACGTGGGACCCGCCGTAACGCGGCTTATGCCGTGCTATGGTCAGAGCCATGCCACGGCGCCACCCAGATTCGATCGCACTGCCGCCGAGTGAGGAGACCGCGCAAGCGCGCGGGGGGCGCCGGCGTGCCCCGCGCCGCACGGGGCGCCGCGCTCAGCTGACCGTTCCAGAGCATTTGTGGAGCGAGATCGTGGACATCGCGAACGCCGCAGGAACGACGCCAAACGACATCCTCGTTCGTCTGGCGGCCGAACGCCTGGAGGAGCGCCGCCGCTCGACCGAGCTGAGCAGGCACGCGGAGGAGCGCTGGCGGAGCTTCCTCAACGCCGCCCCACACCCCGGCAGGGCGGTCACCCCCCTGGACGAGCGAGAGCTGATCGAACTCAGCGGGACGCTCCGCACTGAAGGCTGAGCACAGATGCCCGCGGCGTGGGACACAACCACCGCCGCCCGCCTGCGACCGGACAGCCCCATCTTCGACCACGCCCGCAAACGCCGGCGAGCGGGCGACCCGATCGCGTTCACCGCGACCACGCTCAAAGAGATCTCCCACGGCCTGCACAAGGCCGCCACGGCCGGCACGCAGAGCGCGAGCGCGCAGCTGCAATGGCTGCGCCACCAGATCGACGCGGGCCTGATCGACGTGCTCGCCTTCGACGACCGCGCGGCCGACGTCGCGGGCGCGCTGCGCGCCGCGATCCCGACTCCCCCCTCGACCCGGCGACCGAGAGACCGTTCGAAGCCCGAGAACAGGGTGGCGTGGATCCTCGACATCCAGATCGCCGCAACCGTCTTCGTTCACGGCTACGACCTCCTCACCGCCGACGCCCACCACACGATCCTCGCGACACGACTCGCAACGCTCGCACCCACGGCGCCCACGCTGCACATCCACCCCCCGCCGCGATTCTGACACAAGGTCCCACTCCGGCCGAAACGGGGGATGCGAGCATCCCCCGGCTTCGGTCCTTCATGCCCCCCGAGCGTGTCGTGCCTACCGTTTCTTTTTGCCGTGCGCGTGGTGCTTCCCGGCCTTCCGCTTCTTCTTGTGCGAGGCCTTCTTCGTCTTCGGGCAGCCGGTGACCGAGATCTTCGTGCTCTGAGCGAGGACCATCCCGTTCTGCCCGACCATTTCCGTCGGCATGATCAGCGAGCCCTTGCAGAGGTTCCCGTTCGCGGTCAGCGCCGGGTATTCACGCTCCGGGAACGTCAATTCGAACTGGGAGAAGGGGACGTCCGGGACGGTGCTGAACGTCG
>CAYNGQ010000183.1:0-2879 GCA_964396735.1 uncultured Solirubrobacteraceae bacterium
CCAGACGACCGACGCCTTCGAGAAGCGCGCCAACCTCGAGCTGCGGCTGCCCTCCGGCACGGTGCGCCTCACCGCTCAGTGCAAGGGGGCGGGGATGATCTCGCCGAACTTCGCCACGATGCTGTGCTTCGTGCAAACCGATGCGGCGCTCGAGTCCCACACCGCCGAGCTGCTGCTCGGCGTGTGCGTGAAGCGCTCCTTCGACCGCTGCACCGTGGATGGCGATCTCTCGACCAACGACACCGCCGTGCTGATGGCCTCCGGCGCGAGCGGGGTGGCGATCGCGTCGGAGAGCGAGGACGAGCTGCGCTTCGGCGAGGCGCTCGACGCGCTGCTGCGCCAGCTGGCGATCATGATGGTCACCGACGGCGAGGGCGCGGCGCGGATCGCTCGCGTGGTAGTGCGGGGCGGGTCGGTGGGGGAGCGCAGCGCGCTCGAGACGGTCGAGGCGGCCGCGCGCGGGGTCGCCAACTCGCCCCTGGTGAAAGCGGCGCTGCACAGCGCCGACCCCAACTGGGGGCGGCTCGTGATGTCGGTCGGCGCGGCGTTGCCTGGCACCGCCCCGCTGCCCGTGGACGTCGCGATCGAGGGCATCCCCGTGTGCTCGGCCGGAACCGCGATCGACTACGACGAGGACGCGCTCGCGCGGGCGATCGACAGGCGCGAGGTCGAATACGAGATCACGCTGGGCGGGCGGGACTCGATCGAAGCCGAAACCGAGGTCTTCTTCTCCGACCTCTCGCACGAGTACGTGCGGATCAACGCGGAGTACACCACGTGAGCCGGGAGGCGGCGATGTCATTCGAATCGACCCCAACCACTTCACAAAATGAATGGTTGGGGCACAAAAAGTACATATGTGCCGCCGCGGGAGGCGCGACCGATGCGTGACGTCGCCACCCTCCTCGAGGCGCTTCCCTACATCCGCGAGTTCCATGGCAAGACCGCGGTGATCAAGTACGGGGGCGCGGCGATGGAAGACCCGGCGCTGCGCGAGGAGTTCGCGCGCGACGTGGTGCTGCTCAAGTATGTGGGCCTCAACCCGATTGTGGTGCACGGCGGTGGCCCCGACATCACCGCCTACATGGAGCGCCTCGGCCTGCCGGTGCAGTTCGTCGGCGGTTTGCGCGTCTCCGACGAGGCCACGGTCGAGGTCGCGAAGATGGTGCTGGTCGGCAAGGTCAACAAGGAGATCGTCGGCCGCCTCCACCGCCACGGCCAGCCCGCGGTGGGCCTCTGCGGCGACGACGGCGCGCTGTTTCGCGTCGAGCGCCGCACCGGGCCCGGCGGCGAGGACATCGGCTTCGTGGGGCGCATCGAGCGCGTCAATGTGGGCGTCCTGCAGCACATCGCACGCGACTACATTCCCGTGATCGCCTCCGTCGGCGCTGACCGCGAGGGGCGCTCCTACAACATCAACGCCGACGAGGCCGCCGGCGCGGTGGCGCGGGAGCTGGGCGCCTACAAAATCGTGTTCCTCACCGACGTCGCCGGCTGGCTGGCCGACCCCGATGACCCCGCCAGCCTGGTCGGCCAGGCGACCGCCGAGCAGGTGCGCGACGCGCTGGGCGACCTGGAAGGGGGGATGCGCCCGAAGCTGCAGGCCTGCCTGGAGGCGATCCAGGGAGGCGTCAGCTCCGCGCACATCGTCGACGGGCGGATTCCTCATTCGCTGCTTTTGGAGTTCTTCACCGACGCGGGGATCGGCACCAAGATCGAGGCAGCCCCGTGAACGCCCGTGGCTCAGCTTGGTCGGAGGGAAGTCAGTGACCCTCGCCGACCTGCAGGAGATCGAGGTGGCGAGCCTGATGCCCAACTACGCGCGCTTTCCGGTTGAGTTCGTGCGCGGGGAGGGGGCGTGGCTGTGGGATCCCGAGGGCGAGGAGTACCTCGACTTCCTGTGCGGCATCTCGGTCACCAACGTCGGGCACTGCCACCCGCGCGTGGTGGAGGCCGTGCGCGAGCAGGCGGGGAGGCTGATGCACGTCTCCAACCTCTTCTACACCGAGCCCGCGATGCGCCTGGCGCAGCGGCTCTCGGAGAACGGCCTCGGCGGCAAGGTGTACCTCTGCAACTCTGGCGCCGAGGCGATCGAGGCGGCGATCAAGCTCGCCCGCAAGGCGCGCCCCGGGGGAGACATAGTCTCGGTATACAACGCCTTTCATGGGCGTACCTACGGAGCGCTCTCCGCCACCCCCCAGGAGTCAAAGCAGGCGCCCTTCGCGCCACTGGTGCCCGGCTTTCGCGCAGTCGCACCCGAGCCCGAGGCGCTCCACGAGGCGGTCGATGCCCGCACCGCCGCGGTGCTGCTTGAGCCGATCCAGGGGGAGACCGGCGTCAACGTGCTCTCCGAGGAGCTGCTGCGCGCGGCGCGCGCGGCCTGCGACGAGCACGGCGCCGCGCTGATCTTCGACGAGATCCAGTGCGGCATGGGCCGCACCGGCTCGCTGTGGGCCTACGAGCAGATCGGGGTGCGGCCCGACGCCTTCACCGCCGCCAAGGCGCTCGGCGGCGGCCTGCCGATCGGCGCCCTCGTGACAGGCGAGCGTCTTGCCGACGTGTTTGCCCCCGGCGACCACGGCTCGACCTTCGCCGGCGGCCCGGTGATCTGCGCCGCCGCGCTCGCCGCCCTGGAGATCGTCGAAGACCCCGTGCTGCTGGCGCGCGTGCGCGAACTCGGCCTGCGCCTCGCCGCCGGTCTGGAGGAACTGCCTCACGTGCTTTCGGTACGCGGGCGCGGCCTGATGCTCGCCTGCGAGCTCGACATCTCCGCGCCCGAGCTCGTGCGCCGCCTGCTGCTCGAACAGCGCCTCGTCGCCAACGCCACCGGGGCGGCCACGCTGCGGCTGCTGCCGCCGCTGGTCCTGCAGGACGGCGAG
>CAYNGQ010000184.1:0-2998 GCA_964396735.1 uncultured Solirubrobacteraceae bacterium
GCCGGAGTCGAGATCGAAATTGCGCTTGGAGATGCGCACGTAGTGGCGCACGATCTCGGGCTCGGAGAGCTCGGGCAGCCGCGGCGGCTCGGCACGGCGGTGACGCGCGGGCAGCAACTGCTCAGCGTCCACCGCGGGCACGTCGATCTCCGGGCACACGAACGCGCGGCGCCCCGGGGCGCCCTGCTCGAATACCGTCCGCACGCGGTCTCGCTGCTGCGGGGTCTCGGTGCCGGCGCTCATGCCATGACCGCCTGCTGGCCGATCTTCGATCGCTCGGCGGCGACGGCCGCCCCGAGCACCCCGGCGAGCCGGTCGATGTCGGCACGGGTGCGCCGCTCGGTGATCGCGACCAGCAGCCCACCGCGGTCGTCCTCGCGGCCGGTGAGCGCGTGCAAGTCGGCGCCGGGGTTGACTCCCTGTGCGGCGCAGCGGGCGCGGACGGCGGCGACGTCGGCGTCGAGACGCACGGCAAACTCGCGTACCACCGGTTGGGAGTGGAGCTTCTCGACACCCTCCAGCCCGGTGAGCGCCTCGCGCGCATAGTGGGTACGCGCGAGCAGCAGCTCGCCGAGCTCGACGATCCCGCGACGGCCCAGCCAGGCGAGGTAGACGACGCCGCCGAGCGCGTTGAGCGCCTGGGCGGTGCAGATGTTGGAGGTGGCTTTCTCGCGGCGAATGTGCTGCTCGCGGGTCTGCAGCGTGAGCACGAAGCCACGCCGGCCGTCGACGTCCACGGTTTCGCCGGCGATGCGGCCGGGCATCCGCCGCAGGTAGGGCTCGCGCGCGGCGAAGAAGCCGAACGAGGGCCCGCCGAAGTCGAGGCGGTTGCCGAGCGACTGGCCCTCGCCGACGGCCACGTCCACGCCGTACTCCCCAGGCGGGGCGAGAATCCCGAGCGTGATCGGGTCGACCTGGGAGATCGCGACAAGCTGCTCTCCGCCCGCGGCCTTCGCGGCGGCGCTCAGTGCAGCGGCGTCCTCGACGGCGCCGTAGAAGTTGGGCTGGGCGAAGATCGCACCGCAGGTGTCAGCGTCGATCGCCGCGCTCCACGCATCGAGGTCGGTGAGCCCGTGGGCACCGCCGGCGGAGCCGGTGGCGGTACCGCCGGAGGTGGTGGGCACCTCGACGACCTCGGCACCGAAGCCGTGCGCGTAGGTGCGCAGCGTCGCGAGCGTGTGCGGGTGCAGGCCCGCCGAGACGACGAAGCGGCGCCGGCCGTTGTGCAGCTTCGCCATGTACGCGGCCGAGGCGACCGCGGAGGGACCCTCGTAGACCGAGGCGTTGGACACCGGCAGGCCAGTGAGCTCGCAGATGGCCGTCTGGTACTCGAACATCACCTGCAGCCCCCCCTGCGAGACCTCCGGCTGGTAGGGGGTGTAGGGAGTTAGGAACTCCGAGCGCTCCATCAGCATGTCCACAAGCGCAGGAACGTAGTGGTCGTACATCCCAGCGCCCAGGAAGCAGAGCTCGTCCTCGGCGCTGACGTTGCGCGCGGCCAACTCGCGCAGGTGCGCATACACGTCCTGCTCGGGCAGCCCCGGCGGCAACTCGAGGGCGCGTCGCAGGCGCACGGCCTCGGGGATCTGGCGATCGAACAGCTCCTCCACCGAGGACACGCCGACCGCCGCGAGCATCGCGGCGAGGTCTTCGGGCGTGGTGGAGGTATAGCGGGTCATCCGCCTCCCAGCCTAGCCGGCGCCCCAGACCCCAGCCGGGAACGCCCAGAAGCAGGCCGACGCAGCCCGACACGCCGCTCGTCCGAGGAAGAGCTGCTCTCAGCCGCCAAGGCTCGCCACGTACCCCTCGGCGTCCAGCAGCTCATCGCGCTCAGAGGGGTCGGTGAGCCGAATCCGCACCAGCCAGCCCTCGCCGTAGGGGTCGTCGTTGAGCTTCTCCGGTTCCTCGGCGAGCGTGTCGTTGACCGCGACGATCTCCCCGGAGAGCGGGGCGATCACGTCGGAGACGGCCTTCACCGACTCGATCTCGGCGTAGGGGTCGCCCTGGCTCAGGAGCGTCCCGACGGGGGGCGGCTCGCAGAACACGATCTCGCCGAGGCAGTCTTGCGCGTACCAGGTGATCCCGAGCGTCGCCTCGGGGTGGGCGGGGTGGGGGTGGGCGGGATTCCCATCCCCCTCGATCCGCGCCCAGTCGTGCTCGGGGTGGTAGAGCAGATCCTCGGGGTAGTTGGCGTCGGACATCGGTGTCAGGTGGCGGTGGGCATTGGGTTCAATGAGGGTGGCCCACCGTGGTTCAGCTGGGCCTCGGGGTGGTGGATATCGAGCATCTGGCTCACTATGCGGGGCGTCGGTTCAGGAGACCTTGCGATACAGCGGCTTGGGCCGCACGGTCGCGGGGCGGATCTTGCCACGAACGTCAATCTCCAGGCGCGTGCCCTCCGCCCCCCGCGCGGCGGGCACGTAGGCGAGGCCGATCCCGACCCCCAGCGAGGGAGAGAGCGTTCCGCTCGTAACGACTCCGCCGCCGACGACGGGGTTGCCCTGGCGGGCGATCCCGGGCCCGTCGAGCGCAAACGCGACCAGCTTCTCGGGTGGGCCGGCCGCGCGTACCGCGTGCACGGCGTCGGCGCCGATGAAACCGGTCTCCTCCTTGCAGCACCACCTCAACCCCGCTTCGATCGGGCCGCGCTCCACCGACAGATCGTTGCCGTAGAGGTGAAAGCAGGCCTCCAGGCGCAGCGTGTCGCGCGCGGCGAGACCGGCCGGCAGGGCGCCGCGGCGCACGAGCTCATCCCACAACGGTGGCGCGTCGGCGGGGGCAAGCAGCAGCTCCACGCCGTCCTCACCGGTGTAGCCGGTGCCGCACACCAACACCCGCGCACCGCCCAGCATGCGCTCCGCGGCGCTCATCCGCGGCGGCAGTGGGGAGTCGGAGATCGCCTGCACGATTTCGCGCGCGCGGGGGCCCTGCACGGCGAGCATCGCGTACTCATCCAGGCGGTCGCGCACCTGTGCGTCGAACGCAGCGGCGTGCGCCT
>CAYNGQ010000185.1:0-5237 GCA_964396735.1 uncultured Solirubrobacteraceae bacterium
CCCACCGTGATGAAGCGCTGGGTCGACGGCGTTGCCGGCAAGCCCTTCTTCCAGAAGCGCGTCCCCGCCAACGCGCCGGAGTGGCTGCAGACCACGGTTGTCGAGTTCCCCTCCGGGCGCACCGCGCGCGAGTTGGTGGCCAATGACGCTGCCCACCTCGTGTGGGGGGCCAACCTCGGCGTGATCGACTGGAACCCGTGGCCGGTGCGCCGCGCCGACCCCGACCACCCCGACGAGTTGCGCATCGATCTTGACCCGCAGCCCGACGTGCCCTTCGAAGAGGTGCGCGAGGTGGCGCTGGCGGTGCGCGAGGTGCTCGCGGAGCACCGGCTGCGCGGCTTCCCCAAGACCTCCGGCTCGCGCGGGATGCACGTGTTCGTGCGGATCCCCCCGGAGCGCTCTTTCCACGAGGTGCGCCGCGCCGCGCTCGCGCTCGCGCGTGAGGTCGAGCGGCGTCTGCCCGGCCGTGCGACCTCGCGCTGGTGGAAGGAGCAGCGCGAGGGCGTGTTCATCGACTACAACCAGAACGCCCGCGACCGCACCGTCGCCTCCGCCTACTCGGTGCGCGCGGTCGCCGACGCGCGTGTCTCATGTCCGCTGGAGTGGGATGAGGTCGCCGACGTCGAGCCTGCCGAGCTGCGTCTCGACACCGTTCCCGCCCGCCTGCGCGAGCGCGGCGACCCCGCCGCGGAGATCGACCGCCACCCCGGTTCGCTCGACTCGCTGCTGGAGCTCGCCGACCGCGACGAGCGCGAGGGTCTCGGCGACGCCCCCTGGCCGCCGCACTTCAACAAGCAGCGCGGCGAGCCGCGGCGGGTGCAGCCTTCGCGGGCGCGGGTGGAAGAGGAGGGGGCCGGCAGTGAGGAGAGTGGTGAGGAGCCGCGCGGTAGTCCAGCCACGGTGCGCCGCGGTCGCCGGCAGCCGTCTCCTGAGGCCAGCCCGCCTACGGGCTCCGAGAGGTGAGTGTCACGGCCCTCCCCCTCACACCCCCGCTGCAGCCACAGCTCGCGCTCTCCCGCAAGGCGCTCCCCGAGGGCGAGATCTACGTGTACGAGATCAAGCTCGACGGCTTCCGCTGTCTCGCGTTCGTGGACGGGGAGGATGTCTTCCTGCAATCGCGCAACGGCCGCCCGCTGGGGCGCTACTTCCCCGAGCTGCGCTTCCCCGCAGGTCACTACGTGCTCGACGGGGAGATCGTCGTCCGCGGCGCCGACGGGCGCGAGGACTTTGACGCGCTCGGCCAGCGCATCCACCCTGCCACCTCGCGCATCGAGCTGCTCTCGCGCGAGACCCCCGCTGTGTACGTCGCCTTCGACCTGCTCGCGCGCGACGACGACTCCCTGCTGGAGCAGCCGCTCAGCGCGCGCCGCACGACGCTCGAAGCGCTGCTCTCCGAACCTCGGTTCGAGGGCGCCCCGATCGAGCTGATGCCCACCGCCGACACCGTCGGCGAGGCCGAGCGTTGGCTGCAGGATGCCGAGGGCGCGATCGCCAAGGAGCGCGCGGCTCCCTACCGGCCGGGGGAGCGCCGGGGGATGTTCAAGGTCAAGCGCACCCGCACGATCGACGCCGTCGTGGCGGGGTGGCGCCCCGGCAAGGAGCCCGACACGGTGGGCGCGTTGATCCTCGCGCTCTACGATGGCGATGCCCTGCGCGTCGTCGGCCACTGCTCCGGTCTCACCGCCGCCGAGAAGCGCCGCCTCGTCGGCTTCCTGGCGCCGTACGAGACGGGCGAGCGCGGCTCCGCCGACCCCAGTCGCTGGAGTGCGGGACGCAACCTCGAATGGGTCGCGTTGCGCCCCGAGCTGGTTGTCGAGGTGGACTTCGACCACATCTCCGCCGGGCGCATCCGCCACGGCGCCAAGCTGCGACGCTGGCGCGAGGACAAGGATCCCCGCCAGTGCACGTTCGATCAGCTTCAGTAGCGACGGTCCATCAGCAACCAGGTTGGGAAGGGGACAGGCCCCTCTCCCGACCTCACCCCGAGTGGCCAGCTAGCATCGTCCTGGGATGAGCGCCGAAAGCGCAACAGTGGGGGAGGAGGAGTACCTGCAGATCCTCTTCTGGCTGCAGGAGGCCGGGCTACCGATGACCGGGGCCAACGTCGCGCGCGCGATGCAGCTCTCCGCGCCGACGGTCCACGAGATGGTGGGGCGCCTCGAACGCGACGGCTACATCACCCGCGGGCAGAGCCGCACGATCGCCTTCACCGACGACGGCGCCGCCCAGGCCGAGAGCATCGTGCGCCGCCACCGCCTGATCGAGCGCTTCCTCACCGATGTCCTCGGGATCCCCTGGGATGAGGTGCATGAGGAGGCCGAGCGCCTCGAGCACGCGATGTCGCCGGTGCTCGAACAGCGGATGCTCGCCGCGATCGGCGACGCCACCACCTGCCCCCACGGCCACCCGATCGTCGCCGGCGCCCGCGAGACCGGCGTGCCGCTCGCCGACGTGCAGGTAGGCGCCGCGGTGCGCGTGCTGCGCTTCGAGAACGAGGCGGAGGACCTGCTGCGCTACCTCAAGGACTCGGGCCTGGCGCCCGGGCTGCAGGGCACGCTCGCCGCCCACGACCGCCGCGAGGTCGTCGTCGAGACGGCCGACGGCCGCCGCTGCGCCGTCACCCCGTCGGTGGCCGAGACCGTCTCGGTCGCTGCCGACCCCTCACCGCCGCCGCGCACCGCGCTGCCCGAGCAATTGGTGCTCGGCCAGCAAAGGTATGGCAGGTAGTGTTGCTCACCAGCTGGCCAACGCCGCGGTAAGGAGCGAATCCGGTCCCGAGAGGGAGAAGGCGGCGAAGTAGACCCGGTTTGCCCGCCCGCCCTTTTTGGGCGGCGCTACACCGCCGCCGGCTGCAGCGAGCGGTAGGCCGCCGCGAGGCGCGCGACGCCCTCTTCGATCTGCTCCGGCGTGACGCCCGAGTAGGCGAGGCGCAGCGTGTTCTCGCCGCCCTCCATGAGGAAGTCGGTGCCCTTCACGAACACCACCCCCAGCTCGGTGGCGGCCTTGTGCAGGGCCGCCACGTCGGTGCCCTCGGGCAGCGTCACCCACATGAAGTAGCCGCCCTCCGGCGGGACGAACTCGGCCTCCGGCAGCTCCTTGTGCAGCGCCACCGCCAGCGTGCGCACCCGCTTGGCCAGCGCCGTCCTGACGGTCTCGATCGAGCGCTCCAGCGCGCCCGAGGCGCAGAACTCGTACACGATCGACTGCGCCACCATGTTGGGCGAGATGTAGGTGTTGGTCGCCAGCCGCGCGATCGCCGCGATCAGGTCGGTCGGTCCCACCAGGTAGCCGACGCGGATGCCGGGGCACACGGTCTTCGAGAACGACGAGGCGTACACCACGCGCTCGGGGTCCAGCGAGAGCATCGTCGGGCGCCCCTCGCCGCTGAAGCGCAGATCGACGTAGGGGTCGTCCTCGAACACCGTGAACTCGTGCTCCGCCGCCAGCTCCAGCAGCGCGCGGCGCTTCTCCACTGAGAGGGTGTAGCCGGCGGGGTTCTGGAAGTTGGGGATGATGTGCGCCAGCTTCGGGCTTACCGCCTGCTCTGAGGATCCGCCCAGCAGCGCGGCGAGCGCGTCGATGTCGATGCCATCCGTCAATAGCTCCACCTGGTGCACGCGTGCGCCGCGCTCGCGCAGCGAGAGCAGCGTGCGGTCGTAGGTCGGGCGCTCGACAACCACGTCGTCGCCGGCTGCCACCAGGTGGTCGAACAGAAACGCGTCCGCCTGCATCGAGCCGTTGGTGACCAGCACGCGCTCCGGCGCCACCCCATGGCGCTCGGCGATCCACGACCGTAGTCGCGGATAACCGATCGAGGTCCCGTACGCGGTCGTCCCGGCGGGGTCGTTCGCGAATGCGCGCGTCGCCGCCTCGCGCAGGCCCTCGACGTCGACGATGTCGAGCGAGGGAGCTCCGCGGGCGAAGGAGATCGCGGTGTCGGCCATGACCGGGAAGCTTACGCGAATCGCGCCTCGGCCTGGCAACCACCGGCTGGAGGCTCCCAGCGGGAGCCCACCGGCGCGCGGGCTGCGAAAAGCCAGCTGGCGCCGGGGCCGGCGGGTGGCGGCTCAGGATTCGTCGAACGTCAGCAGCACGCGACCGTCCGCGATCTCGCGGACGCTGAAGCCGCTCTCGACCGTTCTGCGCAGCTCCCGCACCAGCGCCACCGGCGCCGCCAGTCGCACGTCCACCACCGCGTGGCTGGCCTCGAAGCGGCGCACCGACGCCTCGACCACGTATGGGAGGCTCGCCAGCCCCCGCTCGAACGCGCTCACCGAGGCGATGTCGTAGAACGGTCCCACGCCCAGCTCGACCCTGCCCTCGAACAGCATGTCCTCGGGCGACTCGGGTGCCGCCGGGATCTCCTCTGCGATGGGCTCGACCGCCGCCGGGAGATCCTCGACAGGCGCGGGGCCCGCCGCGGTCGGGGTCGATGTCGAGGTCAACCCCGACATCACCCGGCCCAGCAGTGCGTCGTACTCGGCCGCCAGGTCCCGCGCAAAGCGTTCCAGGCGGTCACGGAAGCGCCGCAGCTCCGCCAGGCTTGCCAGCTGTGCCTCGCTCGGGCGGGGACGCTCCTGCTGTGCGGACCCCTCCTGTGGCTCGCTCTCCCCGCGTGCCTCGCTCGGGTCGGCTGGCTCCCGCGAAGCATGTGGCCGTGCCGACTCGGGCGGTCTCATGAACTTCATGGGCTGGCCAGCCTCGGCGGGCGCGGGCGTGGACACAGCCGCCGGAGGGGCCGGCGCAGGCGCGGAGGGTGCCGGCGGCGTCGGGGGCATGATCGGAGTGGGCGGTGCGATCGGCGTTGCCGATGCCACCGGTGTTGGCGGCTCGAGTGCCTCATCCACCAGCCTCCCGCCCGCCGACGCAGAGGATGTCTCGATCGAATCAGAGGGACCCGAGCCGGGCGTTGCCCCGGCGACCTCACGGCGCCTGCCGATCGAGCTCAGCTCGCTCTCCAGCTCGCGCAGCTTGCGCTCCAGCTCGGCGAGCGTGCCCGTAACGTCGCCCGCTTGCGGGGCTGCATCACCCGGTGTGGTCGGTCCGTTGGGGAAGGTGTCGGTCATCGGTATCGGGGAAGCGGTCTACCGTCCATCCTACTCGGGCGGGAACGGCGCTTACACGAGCCTTGGGCCACATGTTGCGGCTTGGCGCCGATCCCTCGTTCGACGACGGTCGATGCCCTGGTGGATGAAGGTCGGCCGCGGGATGAAGGTTGGCCGCGGGACGAGGGTTGG
>CAYNGQ010000186.1:0-1625 GCA_964396735.1 uncultured Solirubrobacteraceae bacterium
CAGCGCGACGTCGAGTTCCCCAAGGCGTGGTCCCAGAACGCCACCAACATCGTGGCCCAGAAGTACTTCCGCGGCCAGCTGGGGTCACCCGCCCGCGAGCGCTCGGTCAAGCAGATGATCGGTCGCGTGGCCGGCACGATCGCCACCTGGGGACGCGAGCGCGGCTACTTCGCGACCGACGGCGACGGCGACGCCTTCGAGGCCGAGCTCACGCACATCCTGCTCCACCAGCTGGCGGCGTTCAACTCGCCGGTGTGGTTCAACGTTGGCTTCGAGGAGAACCCCCAGTGCAGCGCCTGCTTCATTCTCTCGGTGAAGGACACGATGGAGTCGATCCTCGAGTGGAACACCAAGGAGGGCATGATCTTCCGCGGCGGCTCGGGCTCGGGCATCAACCTGTCGAGCATCCGCGGCTCGATGGAGCCGCTGGCGAAGGGCGGCACGGCCTCGGGGCCGGTGTCGTTCATGCGCGGCGCCGACTCGTGGGCGGGGACGATCAAGTCCGGCGGCAAGACCCGCCGCGCGGCGAAGATGGTGGTGCTCGACGTCGACCACCCCGACATCCGCGAGTTCATCTGGTGCAAGGCCAAGGAGGAGGACAAGGCGCAGGCGCTCAGAGACGCCGGCTTCGACATGTCGATCGACGGGGAGGGCTTCACCTCGATCCAGTACCAGAACGCCAACAACTCGGTGCGGGTCACCGACGAGTTCATGCGGGCGGTCGCCGAGGATCGCGAGTGGCGCCTGACCTCCCGCGTGACGGGTGAGCCGGTGGGCGAGACGATCCCAGCGCGCGAGCTGATGCGCGAGATCGCGCAGGCCGCCTGGCGCTGCGCCGACCCGGGGGTGCAGTACGACACGACGATCAACCGCTGGCACACCTCGCCCAACTCGGGGCGCATCAACGCCTCCAACCCGTGCAGCGAGTACATGCACGTGGACGACTCCGCGTGCAACCTGGCGTCGATCAACCTGATGCGCTTTCGCCGCCCCGACGGCACGCTCGACGTGGAGTCCTTCGAGCACACCGTGGACGTCATGCTGCTGGCGCAGGAGATCGTCGTGGGGCCCTCCAGCTACCCCACCGAGGAGATCGGCGTGAACGCGCGCGCCTTCCGCCAGCTCGGCCTGGGCTACGCGAACCTCGGGGCGTACCTGATGGCGGACGGGATGCCCTACGACTCCGAGCGGGGCCGCGGCACGGCGGCGGCGATCACCGCGCTGATGACTGGCCGCGCGTACCGCCGCTCGGCCGAGATCGCCGGCGCGCTCGGCCCCTACGAGCGCTACGGCGAGAACCGCGAGGCGCACAACGGGGTGATGCGCATGCACCGCGACGCCGCCCACGCGATCGCCGATGAGACGTGCGCCGACAGCGAGCTGCTGGCCGCGGCGCGGCGCTCGTGGGAGGAGGCGGTGGAGCTCGGCGAGCGCCTCGGCTACCGCAACGCGCAGGCGACCGTGCTGGCCCCCACGGGGACGATCTCGTTCCTGATGGACTGCGACACGACCGGCGTGGAGCCGGACTTCTCGCTGGTCAAGTTCAAGGAGCTCGTGGGCGGGGGGCAGATGACGATCGTCAACCGCACGGTCCCGCTGGCGCTCCAGACGCTGGGCTACTCCGA
>CAYNGQ010000187.1:0-2488 GCA_964396735.1 uncultured Solirubrobacteraceae bacterium
CCGGCGCCCCGACACCACCGACGCCGTCACCCGACGCGCCGACGCCACCGACACTCTCACCCGGCGCAGCGACGCCACCGACGCCTTCGGCCACGCGCGCCTCGGCGGGATCGGCGTCACGCTCGAGCACGAGATCGAGCAGCGCACCGGCTACGAGACGCGCGTCACGATCCTCGGCCACGTGCAGCGCGGCGGCACCCCGACCGCGTTCGATCGCGTGCTCGCCACCCGCTTCGGTGTCGCCGCGATGTATGCCGTCGCCAGCGGCCACTTCGGCAAGATGGTCGCCCTGCACGGCACGCGGATCGCGGAGGTCGATCTCGCCCAGGCGCTCGCGGCCCCGAAGCTGCTCGACCCCGAGCTGTACGCCACGGCGGAGCTGTTCTTCGGATAGAGGCCAACCATGCGTGCGATGGTGTTCGAGGAAGTGGGGCAGCCGCTGCGGGCGGTCGAGCGCCCAATCCCCATGCCCGCACCCGGTCAGCTGCTGCTGAAGGTGCGCGCCTGCGGGGTGTGCCGCACCGACCTGCACCTGCTCGACGGCGAGGTGAAGATCTCCTCACCGCCACGGATCCTCGGCCACCAGATCGTCGCGACCGTCGAGTCCGACGGCCGCCGCGTGGGCGTCCCCTGGCTGGGGTGGACCTGCGGCGAGTGCACCTACTGCCGCTCCGGCCGCGAGAACCTCTGCCCGCTGGCGCGCTTCACCGGCCGCGACATCGACGGCGGCATGGCCGAGTACACGCTCGCCGACGAGCGCTTCTGCTTCGAGCTCCCGCCCGGCTACCCCGACGCGCAGGCAGCCCCGCTGCTGTGCGCCGGGCTGATCGGCTACCGCGCGCTGCGGATGGCCGGTCGCGCGCGGCGTCTCGGCCTGTACGGCTTCGGCGCCGCCGCCCATATCCTCGCGCAGGTCGCCATCTGGCAGGGAAGACGCGTGTTCGCCTTCACCCGACCCGGCGACATCCCCGCGCAGACCTTCGCGCTGGAGCTCGGCGCCACCTGGGCCGGGGGCTCGGACGAGCCGCCGCCCGAGCCGCTCGACGCCGCGATCGTGTTCGCCCCCGACGGCGCGCTCGTCCCGCTCGCACTGCGCGCCCTCGCCCCCGGCGGCACGGTCGTGTGCGGCGGCATCCACATGAGCGACATCCCCTCCTTCCCCTACGCCGACCTGTGGGAGGAGCGCACGATCCGCTCGGTCGCCAACCTCACCCGCCGCGACGCCGAGGAGTTCCTCGCCCTCGCCCCCCGCGTCCCCGTCAAGACCCAGGTCACCGCCTACCCGCTAGAGGACGCCAACGGCGCCCTGGGGGACCTGCGCGCGGGGCGCTTCACGGGGGCGGCGGTCTTGACGGTGTAACTAGGACCCATCGAACGACCACAGCAAGACGCGCTCCGTGTGAGTTCTCGTACGATTTTCGCACCACCGTACGATCTATGCTAGTCTCGTACCAGACTAAAGTAAGGAGGTTTGCTGTGCAAACCCGCGTTGTCACCGCCAACGAGGTCCGCATTCCCGAGCCGGTCGCCGGCGAGGCCATCGTCATCCAGCGCTACGGCAAAGCCTACGCAGCCGTGATCGACGCCGCGACGTTCGAGCTCTTCCAGCGCCTGCTCAGCATGTTCGGGGAGCACCAGCCCGCCGAGCTCTCGCTTTCGAATGCAGCGCTGGAGGTCCATCGCGCCTCCGAGGCAGGGGAGGACATCGACGAGTTCGACTTCGGCCTGCTCGACACGCACGCGGTGGCGTGAGCGCATCGCCACCGCCGCGCCGGGGGCTGCGCGGCGCCGTGCTCTGGGCGTTCAACGCCTTCCAACCCGAGGCGCCATTTGAGCTCGTCGACGTCCACGGCAACGACCGTCTCTGTCCCGATGCGCCCGCGGTCGCCCGTGCGATCAAGGATGGCGAGCTTGCCCGGGTGCCGAGGTTCAAGGTCGCCGCGAAGCTCCGCCCACTGGTGATCCTGCAGGATCGTCCGCGGAGTGTCCTACCCGAGTACGCGGCGCTGAAGCTGACACGCTTTACGAAGCTGGGCGCCGATGACCAGCAGCGCGTCCGCGATGGGCTGGAGCCGGCGCTCTTTCACCTGCCGCTCAACAAGGGCAAGTATGGGCTTGCCCAGGAGAACGCGATCGACCTCAACTCGCTCGTGCGCATCCATCAGTCAGCAATCGTCACCAGCCCCGTCGGCCGCCTCGACGAGAACGAGATAGACGTTCTCGGGCGCCGTCTCGCCAGATTCCTCGACATCGATCTGGAGCCCGCCATCCGGGAAGGCGTTCTCGAGCGCTGGGAGCAGCTCGTCGCCGCTCAACAGGCCCGCCGCCGCTCGTCGAGCTGACACCTGCCGCCACCGGGTGACCACTTACGGAAGACGGTCGTCGTGACCTGCTCAGACGCTCATCATGTGCATCGCCGCCAGCCCCGCCCACTCCTCGTAGGGGGCGAAGAAGGCGCGCACCTCGGGCTCCTGCGCACGGGCGTGAG
>CAYNGQ010000188.1:0-2706 GCA_964396735.1 uncultured Solirubrobacteraceae bacterium
AACCCTGACGCCCGGGCCGGTGGGCTCGCGGTAGACGCCGATCCTGCCGGGCGCGGGCGCGAAGTTCTTGGAGGCGTCCTCGGCGTTGATGCGGCACTCGATCGCGTGGCCGCGCAGCACCACGTCCTCCTGCGTGTAGGAGAGCGGCTCGCCCGCGGCGGCGCGGATGCCCTCCTTGACGATGTCGATGCCGGTGGTCATCTCCGTCACGCAGTGCTCCACCTGCACGCGCGTGTTCATCTCCAGGAAGAAGTACTCCGGCTCCTGGCCGTCGGGGCGCGCGGAGAGCAGCCCCTCGATCGTGCCGGCGCCGACGTAGTCAACGGCGCGCGCCGCCTCCACGCCGATCTTGCCGATCCGCTCGCGCATCGCGGCGTCCACCACCCACTCTGGGGCCGGTGACTCCTCGATCACCTTCTGGTGGCGGCGCTGGATCGAGCAGTCGCGCTCGCCGAGGTGGATCACGTTGCCGTGCCGGTCGGCCAGCACCTGCACCTCCACGTGGCGCGGGTCGGGCAGGTAGCGCTCCAGGTAGACGGTGGGGTCGGAGAAGAACTTCTCGCCCTCGCGGCTGGCCCCCTCGAAGGCGCTCTCGAGCTCCTCCTCGACGAGCGCCACGCGGAAGCCCTTGCCGCCGCCGCCGCCCGCCGCCTTCACCGCCACCGGGAAGCCGATCTTGGCCTTGGCGATCTCCAGCGCCTCGGGGACCGTGGCGACCGGCTTGGTCGTGCCCGGCACGATCGGCACGCCCGCGGCCTGCATCAGCTCGCGCGCCCGCGTCTTGGAGCCCATCGCCTCGATCGCACTCGGCGGCGGGCCGATGAACACCACCCCCGCGTCGGCGCACGCCTGCGCGAACGGGGCGTTCTCCGCCAGGAAGCCGTACCCCGGGTGGATCGCCTCCGCGCCCGAGCGCGCCGCCGCGTCGAGGATCTTCTCGACGTTCAGGTAGTTCTCCGCCGCCGGGCCCCCGCCGAGGTTGTAGGCCTCCCCGGCGCGCGCCGCGTGCAGGGCGTCGCGGTCGTGCTCGGAGTACACCGCCACCGAGGCGATGCCCAGCTCCTCGAGCGCCCGCACGATGCGCACGGCGATCTCGCCACGGTTGGCTACAAGCACCTTCGTAAACATTGAGGGGCGGCAGATTACCACTGCCCAGGCAGGCGCCCGCGCCCGGGGTAAGCGCTCCACAAACCCCGGACGCGGGCTGCGGCACCGCCCTGGCGCGCTCTCACGCTCGGTGCCGCCTGCCGGGCGGACAGCCGTTGGGCCGTCTTGCCCGGTAGGCCTATCGGCGCCTACGGCGCCGGAGTTCTACTTGTCGGGCCAAGCTCGAATGTCCGTCGAAAAGGACGGCACAGTGTATGCCGGAACTACGCGACCGAGTCGCCGGAGTGGCCGGATGTTCGAACTGGCTCGCGGGCCGCGGTTCGCAGGCGCGGGCGCTTAGGAGGCGCCGACCATCCCCGCGCCGACCGTCTCGTTGGTGGCCTCATCGATCAGGATGAAGCTGCCGGTGCGGCGATTGGAACGGTAGGGGTCGAACGCGAGCGGGGTGCTGGTGCGCAGGCGCACCCTGCCGATGTCGTTGAGCGCCAGCTGCTCGGGAGCGTTGGCGCGCTCCAGTGTGTGCACGTCCACCACGTCCTGCAGCTCGTCCACAATCGCGGTCGCGCCGCGCGTGGTGTGCTTGATCACATACCGGCCCCCCGCGCGCAGCGGGCGCTCGTTCAGCCAGCACACGTCTGCTTGCAGCTCCCTGCTCACCGTTGGCGCCTCCTCCGCGCGGCAGATGAGCTCGCCGCGCGAGACGTCCAGCTCGTCCTCCAGGCGCAGCGTCACGGACATCGGCGCCTGCGCCTCCTCGAGCTCGCCCTCGAACGTGTCAATCGCGGCGATCCGCGTGCGCAGCCCGCTCGGCAGCGCCACCACCTCCTCGCCGACGCGCAGCGCCCCGCTCGCCAGCTGCCCGGCGTAGCCGCGATAGTCGCCGTGATTCAAATTCCCCCCCGGGCGGGCGGGGACTCCATTCGTGGCGCCATTCGCCGGCCGGATCACCCACTGCACCGGGAAGCGCGCCTGCTTGTCGTAGGGGTGGTCGTAGGCCACCTCCACCTCCTCCAGGAACTCCAGCAGCGGCTGGTCCTCGTACCACTCCATCCGCGGCGAGCGCTCCACCACGTTGTCGCCCTCCAGCGCGGAGATCGGAATGTACGAAGTCTGCGTATGCCGCGGGTTCCTGCCGCCGCGCAGCTTACGCGCAAACGCCTCGAACTCCTCCACCAGCTCCTCGTAGCGTTCGCGCGAGTAGTCAACCAGGTCCATCTTGTTGATCGCCACCACCATCTGCGGGATGCCCAGCAGCGCGCTGATGAACGCGTGGCGCTTGGACTGCTCCAGCACGCCCCTGCGCGCGTCGATCAGCACCACCGCCACGTCCGCCGTCGACGCGCCAGTCACCATGTTGCGCGTGTACTGCTGGTGGCCGGGGCAGTCGGCGATGATGAACCGCCGCCGCGTCGTGGCGAAGTAGCGGTAGGCCACGTCGATCGTGATCCCCTGCTCGCGCTCCGCGCGCAGTCCGTCGGTGAGCAGGGCGAGGTTGACGTAGCCGTCGCCGCGCCGGAGCGAGGTCTCCTCGATGTGGGCGAGCTGGTCGGCGAGGATCTGCTTGCTGTCGTAGAGCAGGCGCCCGATCAGGGTCGACTT
>CAYNGQ010000189.1:0-9435 GCA_964396735.1 uncultured Solirubrobacteraceae bacterium
GCGTCTTGCTCGCCGAGCCGCCGTAGACAATGCGTTGGGGTTCGAGACCCTGCAACGAGCCGATCGGCTGGCGGTCGTAGCGATACTCCGCGTCGTAGTCGTCCTCCACGATCAACGCATCCCGCGTTTGTGCCCATGCCACGAGCGCGGCACGACGAGTGGGTGAGAGCACCGCGCCGGTGGGGTACTGGTGCGCGGGCGCGACCGCCACCGCGTCGACATCCTCCTGCTCGAGGTGTTCGACGATCAGCCCATCGCGGTCAACCGGGAGCGGCACGAGCTCCAGCCCGGCGGCCATCGCCGTCTGGTGTATGCCTTGCCAGCCGGGGTCCTCGACGGCGACTCGCCGGACGCCGGCGGCGGCGAGGGTTGACCACAGTAGCTCGACCCCCTGGCGTAGCCCGTTCGTCACCACGATCTGCGCGGGGTCGGCGCGCACCCCACGCACCCGGCCAAGGTAGGCGGCGAGCGTGGCGCGCAGCTCGGGAGCGCCGGCGGGGTCGGGGTAGGCCAGGCGCTCGTCGGGCAGGTTGCGCAACACCCGCGTGTAGGCAGAGGACCACGCCGTTCTCGGGAAGCCGCTCAGCGCGGGGCGGAAGGGATTCATGTCGTGGCGGACAGCCGGTCTCCGCCTGACGTCGGACCGTGAGGTGCGCTCGTGCGTGAGCGTTGGGGCAACTGTCGTCCCGCCGCCACGGCGCGTATGCAGATAACCCTCGGCGGCCAGTTGCGCGTAGGCGTCCACCACCACACCGCGTGAGAGGCCGAGCTCTGCGCACAGGGCGCGCGTGGAGGGTAGACGCGTGCCCGGTGCCAGGCGCCCACTGCGCACGGCCTCGCGCAGCGCGTACGCGACACGCGCGCGCAGCGATCGCCCGGGAGCGCTCGCCAGATCGAGGTGCAGATCCATTGGCCCTAGATTCTGGCATCCATTTGGCACTGTTCTGGGGGCCAAGGCTGGGTTAACGTACCTACCGTGCCCACTGCTCCTTCCCCGCGCACGAAGGTCCGTCGTAAGCCCGCCCGTGGATGCTATGACCGCGAGGCGGCCGACGCGATCCTCGACGAGGCGATGGTGGGACACCTCGGTCTCATACACGACGGCCAGCCCTTTGTGATACCCACGCTACACGCACGCGTCGGCGATGAGGTGTACTTCCACGGCTCCGCCGCCAGTCGCACGGTTCTCGCGCTGCGCGCTGGGGCGCCAGCCTGCCTGACGGTAACACTGCTCGACGGGTTGGTACTTGCACGCTCGGCCGTGCACCACTCCGTCAACTACCGCTCGGTTGTCATGCTGGGCACCGTTCGACCGGTTGAGGACCTCGACAGGCGCATGGAGGCAGTACAGGCTTTCACCGAACGCCTCATCCCGGGACGCTGGCAGGAGGTCCGCCCGCCCACCGTCAAGGAGCTGAAGGCCATGCACGTGCTCGCTCTTCCCCTCGACGAGGTCTCAGCGAAGATCCGCACCGGGCCACCCCTCGACGATGAAGAGGACTACGCGCTCCCCGCGTGGGCTGGTGTGATCCCGCTGCACACCCATGCCGGCGCCCCGGTACCCGACCCTCGCTTGGCCAGTGGTATCGCTCCATCCCCGACTGTCGGCGGCTGGACTCCGCAACGTGCCTAAGCACACGTTGGCGAAATGAAAGAGGCTTCAGGTCAGCAGGATCCCTCCCCCTTGTGCTCGCAGCGAGCTTTGTATCCTCCCATCGGTGCACAAGGGGAAGATGCAATGGGGAAGCGGCCTGCGAACCTCGCAGAGACGCATGGTGCTGCTGCTAGTCGGACTGCCGGCTCTGCTCTGCGTACTGGCGGTACCCGTGGCAGCTCGTGGGCCGATCAGGGCGCCTACCCACGGGCCGCTCTCCAAGCCGCCCAAGATCAGAGTTCACAAGCGCTCTGCGCCCAAACAACTGGTGGTCAGGAACATCATCAAAGGCACGGGCCGCAAGGCCAAGGACGGTCGCCGACTGACGGTCAATTTCGTCTGTGCTCTCTATCGCAGCGGCAAGGTATTCGAGAGCTCGTGGCGAGACGGTGAACTGTTCAAATTCACCATCGGGCGAGGTGAACTCATCAAGGGCTGGGAACGAGGCCTTGTGAGCATGCGCGTGGGAGGACGACGCGAATTGATCATCCCGGCCCGGCTCGCTTACGGGCGCAGAGGAAGTCCGCCGTCGGTACCGCCAAACTCGGCGCTGATCTGCATCGTCGACCTGCTCGCTGCGTGATCTCCCTGGAAAAGCACATATGATTGGACACCATGCTCCCGCTGGTGGCCTCACTCGCAACGCTCATCGCCGCGCCGATCCCGGCGGGATTGGTGTCGTCGCTGCCGGTGTCCCACCCGGCGGCACCGACCGCAAACGCTCAAACTGCGGCGGCCTCGCGGTGCAAGACAGCGGGGCTGGTGATGTGGCTGAACCCCGAAGGCTCGGGAACGGCGGGTAGCTTCTATTACAAACTCGAATTCGTGAATCTCTCCGGGCGCACCTGCGCCCTGGCGGGGTATCCGGGCGTCTCGGCGGTGAGCCTGAGCGGGCGCCAGATCGGGGCCTCGGCGAAGCGGGAAGTGACGGGGCGGCCGCGCACGGTGACGCTCCCCCCCGAAGGTGATGCGACGGCGATCGTGCACGTCGTCGACGTAGGCGCGCTGCCGTCTTCGTGTCGCCCGACGGCGACCGCCGGCTTCCGCGTCTATCCACCTGGCGAGATCGCCTCAAAGGTGGTGCCATATCCGTTCCGCACCTGCGCGAACCCCCGCGAACGCGTGATCTCGGTGCGTGCGCTCAAGCGCGAATAGTCGGTGATGGCCGACGACCCACCGACGCTGATCTTGATCGACGCGGCGGCGTGGGTGGCGTGGCTGGCAAGCAATCACGAGCAATCCCCGGGCGTGTGGTTGGGCCTGGCAAAGAAGGGGACTACCGAGCCGACCAGCCTCACCTACGACGAGGCGCTTGAGGAGGCGCTCTGCAACGGCTGGATCGACGGCCAGGTGCGGCGGTTGGATGAGCGCATCTACCGCCAGCGCTTCACCCCCCGGCGCCCGCGCAGCGCATGGTCGAAGCGCAATGTGGGGATCGTGGAGCGGCTGACGGGCGAAGGCCGGATGCGCCCGGCGGGGATCACCGCGGTGGAGCGGGCGAAGACGGATGGGCGCTGGGAGCAGGCGTATGCGGGGCAGGCGACGATCGAGGTGCCGGCCGACCTCACGACGGCGCTCGACGCGCAGCCGGCGGCGAAGGCGATGTGGGAGGTGCTCACCAGCCAGAACCGCTACGCCGTGCTGTACCGTATCGACAATGCCAAGCGCGCCGACACGCGCGCCCGGCGGATCGAGCAGTTCGTGGCGATGCTGGCCCGCAGCGAGACGCCGCATCCGCAGCGACGCAAGCGTCCGGACTGAGGATCACACCGTCCGCAGCGCCTCGGTGGGGGAGAGGCGGGCGGCGCGGATCGCGGGCAGCAGGCCGGCGATCGCGCCGATCAGCAGCGCCGCGCCGAATCCTCCCGCCCAGGCTGTGGTGGGCACGACGATTGTCCAGCCCTTGGTGATGGCGTAGACGGCGGTGGCGAGCACGCCGGCGGCGATGCCAACGGCGCCGCCGCCGAGCGCGAGCAGAATCGCCTCTGAAAGGAACTGGGTGCGGATCTGCCCGCGGGTCGCGCCGAGCGCGCGGCGCAGCCCGATCTCTGAGCGGCGTTCCAACACGGAGATGACCATGATGTTGGCGACGCCGACGGCGCCCACCAGCAGGGCGACGGCGCCGAGTCCGAGGAAGAGACCGTTGAAGGCGCCCTGGGCGTCGGCGCGGGCAGTGAGCGTGGCCGACGGTTGGCTGACGTCGACTTCGTTGGGTGCTTCGGGGTCCGCGGTCGCGGCGAGCACTGACTGGACGGCTGTGACCTGGCTGTTTTGGGCGCGCACGAAGACGGTGTTGGGGTGTCCGTTGAAGTGCAGGTAGCGTTCGGCGGCCTTGAAGCCGACGAGCACCGCGCTTTCGATTTCGGGCGTGAGCACCGATTCGCCGAGGATGCCGACGAGGTAGAACCACTGGTTTGACACCCAGATGCGCTCACCGGGGTAGATGTGGTCGATGCCCAGTCGCCCGGCGGCGGCAGAGCCGAGCACCGCGACCGGCTCCTGGGCGGTGGCGGCGTTCAGGTAGCGGCCCTGCACGACCGGAACGTTGAGGGTGTGCAACAGGTCGAGGCTGGCCGCCTTGATGCCGAGCGCGTTGGTGTTGACTTCCGGGATTAGCGGGGTGCGGTACACGTTGCCTTCGACCTTTCCGGTCTCCGCGACGCTTTCGACGGGGTAGATGCGGGCGATCATCGCGGGCGCGATGAGGGGTAGCTCTGCTGTCTTGCCGGCGAAGCTCTGGCCGTTGGTGACGGTCAGCAGATTCGTTCCGAGTTTGTCGATCTCTTCGAGCAGCCCCGCCTGGCTAGAGGCGGACAGGCCAAGCACCGCGACGATCGCCGCGACCCCGATCGCGATCCCGAGCGCGGAGAGCGCCGCACGCAGTCGCCGTGTGCGCAGCCCCACGCTCGCCACGCGGGCGAGGTCGGCGCTCCGCAGCCGCCGGGGTGCGAGGTCCGCGGCACCTGCGTCTGCTGCAGTGCGGTCGGCGACGACGCTCACCGCGCGCTCACGGGGCTTCGTTGACGAGTGCGAACGCCGCCGGTCTGGCTGGTTTGGCGCTGGCCTTGACGACGTAGCCGCCCTGCGCGTCGGTGGCGGTGAAGGGGGGCGCAACCGCGATTCCGCAGGCGTTGGTCTTGACCGTGACCGTGTGGGCGTAGGAGACGCGAGCGTGGTGGTGGGGGCTGCCGGAGCGGAGGGTGAAGCGTCCGCTCGCGCCGGCGAGGGGCGCTGAGAACGTGACGAGCGCGCCAGGGACGGGGTTTTTCTGCGCGTCGGTGGCAGTGACGGCGAGCCTGATCGGGAAGGAGGCTCCCGCCGGGGTGGACTGTGGGGAGCCGACGCCGGGGGCGATCTTGGTGGGCTTGCCAGCGAGGTTTGAGAGCGAGAAGCTGACCGGTGTGATGGTGAGCGCCGCGGCTTTGCCGGGGCTTTCATTCCCGCTCCCGCCGCTGGTTGAGACTGTGGCGGTGGCGGTGAACGAGCCGGCGGCCGTGTTCGCGGTGAACGCCGGGGAGGCGGCCAGGCCGCTGGCGTCGGTGGTGGCCGTGGCCTGGGTGCCGCCGCCGGCGAAGCTGGCAGTGGCGGTGGTGGCGGTGCCGCAAGCATTGGCGCTGGCGGGGTCGAGCGTGAACGTGACGGTGGCGCCGGCGACCGGATTGTCCTCCGCGTCCAGGACCCTGACCTGCAGTGGCTGCGGGAAGCGGGCTGTGACCCTGGCCGACCTGTGCTTGAGGCGGATCGCGGTGAGCTTCGCCGGGGTGCCGGCGGCGGTATTCGCGAGGGAGAACGAGATGGAGCCGTACTGCGAGCTGGCAGTGACGTTGTAGCCGCCGGCTGTGGCGTTGGCGGTGAACGTCGGTGCGGCGGCGGTGCCGGAGGTGTCGGCGCCGACGGTGGCGGTGTCGGAGTTGGTGGTGGAGAAGTGCCCGCTGGCGCCGGCGGAGGGTGCGCTGAACGTGACCGGGATGCCAGCGGCGCCGGTGACGGCGCAGCCGTCGCTGTTGGTGAGCGCGACCTGCAACCCGCTCGCGAAGGCGGTGTCGAGCGTGGTGGTCTGCGGTGTGCCGGCGACGAGCGTGAGCTGGTTGGGAGGGTTGGGCGAAGGGCAGTTGGAGGTGGAGGTGCTTTCACCGGGCGAGCCGCTTTGCCCACCCGGTTCGCCGGAGGCGAGGGCCGGGGCGCCAGCGGTCGCGCTCGCCCAGACGCCCAGGCCGGCGGCGAGCAGGAGCGCGAGCGCCGCGCGGCGGCCGCCGTGGTGCAGCCGCGCCCGCGCGGTGCGGGCCACCGCGGCGAGGCGGCCAGTCGGCCGGACAGCACCCTGTGCGGTCATCGGCTGAACGCTCCTTGTGTGGCGGTGTCGGCGACGATCCGGCCGTCGAGCACCTGCACCTGGCGGGGTAGGCGGGCGGCGAGGTCGTGGTCGTGGGTGATCACGAGGATCGTGGCACCCTGCGCGTTGAGCTCTTCCAGCAGCTCGAGCAGCGCCGCGCCGGAGGCGCTATCGAGGTTGCCGGTGGGCTCGTCGGCGAGCACGATCGCGGGGCGGCCGACCAGAGCCCGGGCGATCGCGACGCGCTGGCGCTCGCCGCCGGAGAGCTTGCTCGGACGGAAGTGCGCGCGCTCGGCGAGCCCGACCCGATTGAGCGCGACGGCGGCGCGTTCGCGGCGCTCGGCGACGGCGACGCCGGCGTACAGCAGGCCGTCGGCGACGTTTTCCAGGGCCGTGGAGTGCTCGGCCAGGAAGAACTGCTGGAAGACGAAGCCGATGCGGGTGGCGCGCAGCGTGGCGAGCTCCCGGTCGGTTAGCCGTGCGGCGTCCAGGCCCGTGATCGATACCACACCCGTGCTGGGGCGCTCGAGCGTGCCCATCACGTGCAGCAGCGTGGTCTTACCCGAACCCGAGGGGCCGACGATCGCAACTAGTTCGCCCTCGCGCACCACGAAGCTGACCTCCCGTAGCGCGTACACCGGCGGCTCGGCACCGTACACCTTGCTGACCGCGCGCAGCTCGAGCACCGCCGGCGCATGGTCGCCGTCCGCGTACGCCACGCCTGTTGCCTGCTCGTTCATGATGACGCCGGCACCACCACGCGCTGGCCGGCGGACAGCCCCTGGCCGCTGACCTGTACGAGGCCTTCGGCGTCGTCGAATAGGCCGACGGTGACGGCTACGAGACGGTGCACGCGGCCTTCGGCGACCTCCACCGCGTAGCCGCCGCCGGCGAGCGCGAGCAGCGCGTCGACGGGCGCCGCGAGCACGTTTTCGGCGCGTTCGGTGGTGATCTCGACGTTCACGGGCGCTTGGTCGAGGTGGCCCGTCGCCGCCGGGTCGGTGGGGGTGGCGTCGACTTCGACGGTGGGGGAGCTTTCTTCTTCGCCGCCGTGGCCAGAGCTGGACGGCACGGTCGCGACGCTGGAGACGTAGGTGATCCTCCCCGGCGTGGTCTCGTTGTCGGGAAGCGTGATCGTGACCTGATCGCCGACCTTGACGCCCGCCTGCTCGGAGGCGTCGAGCGCAAGCTTGACCTGCCGGGCGGTCGAGGTGATGGCGAGCACCGGCCCGGGCATGACCGTCTGGCCGACTGTGGGCGTCACGCTTGTGACGCGCACCGACCCGGGGTGGAACACGACCGACCCCAGCAGCAGCTCCCCGGTGACCGACGCGCCATGGGCAGACTGCAACGCGCGAATTGCGGACGCGGTGGCAGCGGTGAATTCGTCGCTGGCGAGCCCCTGCCCGTAGCCGAGCGCCTGCAGGTTCGCGTTCAGCTCGGCGACATCCGACCCCGGGGACATCCCTGCGACGAACGCGCGCGTGGGTTGCACCGAGCCGTACAGCAACAGCACCGGCTGGCCGCTGAGCTCATACAAGCTCTGCCCGCGACTGATGATCTGGCCGACCGAGGGCAGCGCCGTGAAAGTGGAGCCCTGACCGTAGAGCGCCGCCGAGGAGCGCGCCGTGGACAAGTTGGACTGCGCGCTCGCGAGCTGTTTTTCGCCCGAGGAGACCTGCGAGCGGTCGGCGGTGACCTTGGTGGCGGCGGCAGTGGCGTTCTGCTGGGCTGAGGACACGGCCTGCACGTCGCTCGAGCACGAGCTTCCGCCGGCGCCCGGCGAGTCGTTTTCGCTGCCGGGCGAGGAGCTGGCGGATGCTTCCGCGGCGCCTTCGCCAGCGCAGTCAACCTGCTCCTTGGCGTGCGCTGCCGCCAGCGTCGCCTGGTGGCCCGCGAGCGTCTGAATGTCGGAGGCAAGCGTCGCCCTGGCGCTCGCCAGCATCGTTTCGGCGCTGGTGAGGAGCTGGTTGGCCTGCTGCACGGCGGAGGGCGCGGTCCCAGACGGTATGCGGATGCTCAAGGAGCCGGCGTAGCCGAGCGTGCCGCTCACCTGCGTCTGCTGCGAGAGCGACTGCTTTTTCACCGCCGTCAGCGAGGTCGCGCTGGCGTTGTCGGCGACACCGTCCGTGGATTTCCCCCCGCCGCCGAAGGGGTCGGTGGCGATCACCACGACGACGGCCACAACCAGCGCCAGTCCCACCCCCGCGAACACTCTGCGGCGGGCGCGACCGGCCGGCGGGCCGACCGAAGCCGGGGGACGCTCGCCTCCGGCGAGCGGGCGGGTGGGGTCCAAATCATCGGCCAGCGAACGCTCGCCGGAGGCACCGGAGGGGATGGCATCCCGGCTGCCCTGGGAGGGCGGCAGGGCCACAGATGTCGCCTCACCGGACACGGGGTCGCTCACCGCTCACCGTCCACACGGCTGTTTTTACGACATCTGCTGTTTCGGGAAGGTTTCGTCGTGCGCACGAACGAGCCCACGCCCGCAGCCCACCGACCACGGCGCTCCGCGACGCTCATTTATGGACCTGCAGGGCCGGCCTGGACTGCTCCCCCCGGACCGCCCGGACCGCCCTTGGGGCCGGGGAAGTCTCCCTGGCACGCTTTCTGTGCCGCCTGGAACGGTGGCGACTTGGGGTTGACGCCGCCCGGGCCCCCATTGATCCTCACCTGCACGCCGCCGCCTTCGAATTTGGGGTCGGGGAAGTTGGGCACCCCGTGCGAGCGCATGCATTCAGAGAACTTCAGCGCTTGGGCCTGCATCGCCGCCGTCTGCTGGGGGCTTATCTTGGGCGCGGGCGCCAGTGAGCGGCAGGCTTTCATCGCCGACTGGAATTGCGGCGAGCCTGGGTTGAGGCCGTTCTTGGAGGTGCCCTTGATGAGCAGCTTGCCTTCGGTCGGTTCGGGGAAGTCGGAAACCCCGTGGCTGCGCATACACTGTGCGAACGCCACCATCTTTTTCTGCGCTTCCGGGCCGCTGGGGCCGGCGATCGCCGCTTCGCTGTGCTGTTCACCGCCGCCTCCGGGGGATGACGCCGAGCTGCCCCCGTGCGGTGCTTCACTGCCGCCCGCTGCGGGGGTGCTGGAGGCGGCGGTGGTGCCGAGTTTGGCCACTCCCGGGTCGCTGGAGCCGCCGCAGCCTGCGACGAGCAGCGCCGGCACGGCCAGACACGCGAGCACGGTCGCCGTGGTTCGAATTGGATGCATGGTGCGGTCCTCCTTCGTCGGGTGCTGCGGCTGTGCCGGTTGGGCTGTGTCTGGTTGGTTGTACGAGGTCGGCGGTTACATTGGAGTGAGCCCGCCTGTAACCGCCCTGTAACCACCGGCGGAGCACCCTGAAAAAGGTTAGAAGGCGCTAATGAACGACTGCTGGAGTTGACCGATGCGGGTGCTGTTGGTGGAGGATCACGCCGAGCTGGCCGAGACGGTTGCGACCGGTTTGCGC
>CAYNGQ010000190.1:0-2063 GCA_964396735.1 uncultured Solirubrobacteraceae bacterium
CCAGCACCCGCTGCACGCCGGCGTGGACAAGCCCGGCCAGCTCGCCGCCGCCGAGACTCTCCGGCGTCGCACCCGACGTGCAGTCCACGAGCACCAGGGAGGGGATCGCGGCCACCCCGCTCTCCGCCGCGTCGCTCAGGGACTGGAGGTCTCCGTACACCTCGACCGCCACGCCCGCCGCCCGCAGCGCACACGCGAGCACGCCATCCTCCTCACCCAGCACCGCGGCCCCGTGGAGCGGCGCATGCTCCGCCGAGAGCCCGCTCACACCAACCCACTCGACGCAGAACAGCGACTCACGGCTGCCGCCGCGCGCGCCGTCGATCTGAGCCGTGGAAGCCTCCCGCACCACCAGCGACTCGACGGCGGCCACGAGCCCCCCGACCTCGTCCGCGGCGAGGAGCGCCACCGAGCCGCGCCCCGCGTCGGCCTCCACCGAGAGCGAGACGCGTAAATGCGAGGCGCCCGCCGCGTACAGCCGCACCCCCTCCCACGAGAACGGCAGCCACGCTCCGCCGATCGCGCCCGGATCGCCGTCCCCGGTCTCGCCGGCCAGCCCCACCTCGGTCGCATGGAAAGCCGCGTCCAGCAACGCCGGGTGCAAGCCAAACAGGTCCGCCCGCAGCTCCTGGCTCTCGGGCAGCGTCACCTCCGCGAACACCTCGCCGCCCCTCCGCCACAGCCTCCGAATGCCCTGGAACGCCGGCCCATACTCGAGGCCCCGCCCCGCCAATCTGTCATATACGCCATCGACCCCCACGGCGACCGCGCCCGCGGGGGGCCACGCCCGCCCAAGCTCCAGCGCACGCCTGCTCAGCAGCGCTCGCTCGTCCGGCAGCTGCCGGACGGCGAGGACCACGCCACGGGCGTGCCGAACCCACCCCTCCTCGCTGCTCGCCAACCCCCCGTCCAGCGCGTCCTCTGGGCGCGAGTAGATGCTCACCGCCCGCTCCCCCGACTCCCCGCCGGCCCCCACCACGACCTGCAACTGAGCCGCGCCCTGCTCGGCGAGCACCAACGGCGTCTCGATCACGAGCTCCCGCAGCGCTCCGCACCCGAGCTGAGCGCCCGCGTAGAGAGCCAGCTCGACGAATGCGGTACCCGGCAGCAGCACCGCGCCCATCACCAGATGGTCGGTGAGCCACGGGTGCTCCCGCAGAGACAGCCTGCCCGTGAACAGCAGCCCGTCCCCGCCGGCGAGCGCCACCGCGGCGCCCAGCAGCGGGTGCTCGGCATGCTCCTGGCCTGCCGCCTTCACATCGCCCGCGCCCCGCCCGCCCATCTGGAGCCAGTAATGGCGCCGCCGGAAGGCGTACGGCGGCAGCTGGACGCGCTTGGCGCCGGCGTCCCCCAGCAGGCCCCGCCAGTCGACCGCCACACCCCGCACCCACGCCTCGCCGAGCGAGCGCAGAAAGCGCCGCGGACCGCCCTCGCCGCGACGCAGCGAGCCAATCACACCCACATCGCGATCGGCGACCGCCTCCACACCAGGCGCCTCGCCCCGCTCTCCGGCGTGAGCGCCACGCCTCCCGCCGCCGACCGCCTCGGCGGTCTCCTGCATGCCGAGCGTCAACACCGGATGCGGGGCGATCTCGATGAACGTCCCGTGCCCCTCCCCCAGCAACCCCCGCATCGCCTGCTCAAACCGCACCGTCTCACGCAGATTGCGATACCAGTACCCCGCGTCGAGCTCCGCCGTATCGACCGCCCCGCCGGTCACGCTCGAACAGAACGGCACCTCCCCCGAACGTGGCGCAAGCTCGGCACACGCCTCCAGCAACTGATCCCGAAGCTCCTCGACCTGCACCGAATGCGCCGCGTAGTCGACCGGGATCCGGCGCGCCCTGACGCCCTCGGCCTCACACCTCCCGACCAGCTCGTCCAACACACCGGGATCGCCCGACACGACGGTCGCGCCGGGCCCATTCACCGCCGCGAGCGAAAGCTCCTCCACCAGATCGCCGAAGCGGGCCTGCAGCTCCCCCGCCCCGAGCGCCACTGACGCCATTCCACCCCGCCCCGCCAACCCCAGCAACGCCCGACTGCGCAACGCCACCACCCGC
>CAYNGQ010000191.1:0-3552 GCA_964396735.1 uncultured Solirubrobacteraceae bacterium
GGCCGATCACCGGGTCGAGCGACCCGTCCTCGGCGAGCTTCGTGAAGTCGCGCCCGAAGCGCTCGAGCGCTTGGTACTTCTCCTCGGGGCTCTGGTCGGTCACGCGATGTGGGCCCCGCACCTCGGCGAGTGCCTGCAGCAGACGGTCCTTGCTGGCGCCGACCGCGCGCAGCGCCTGGCCGGCGCGGCTCTCCTCATCGGCGAGCGCCAGCAGCAGGTGCTCGGTGGAGATGTACTCGTCGGCGAGATCTTTCGCCTGTTTCTCCGCCTCGCGCAGCACCGCCGTCAGTTCGGTGGAGGGCTGGCCGCCTTCGGTGGAGGAGCTCTCGCCGAGGCGGGGGAGGTCCTCCAGGGCGCGGTTTGTCTCCGCGCGCAACGCCGGGAGCTGGGTCCCCAGCTTCGTGAGCACCGGGACGACCACGCCGCCGGCAGCATCCGCTGGGCCGCCGCCGGCGCTCTCGCTATCGAGCAGCGCCGCCAGCAGGTGCGTGGGGGTGACCTGCGGGCTGCGGCGCTCCTGCGCGAGGCGTGTGGCCGCCGCGAGCGCTTCCTGGGACTTGATCGTGAATCTATCTGGCTGCATCGACAAATCTAAGTCTCAACTTAGCAGATTTTATCCTTTGCTATCGCGTTCGCCGAGTGGTGGTGCGGCCCAGCGAGCGCACATCCGCGGCGCGCACGATCTCCTGGCTGGGGGGACGGGAGTTGGGGAACGGCACGAGCTCCGCGCGGAAGGAGCGGCGGACCTCCTCCAGGCGCTCGGCAAGCTCGACTTGGGCGTGCAGCGCCTTCACCTCCAGCTCCTCGATGCGGGCGTGCATCTCTTCGATCTCGCGCTCGAGGTCGAGCACGCGCTCCACCCCGGCGAGGTTGAGGCCCAGCTCTGCGGTCATCCCCTGGATGCGGCGCAGCCGCTCGACGTCCTCGCGCGAGTAGAGGCGCGTGCCCTTTGGGGAACGCTTGGGGTCGATCAGGCCTCGCGCCTCGTATGTGCGGAGCGTCTGCGGGTGCATCTGGGCGAGCTGCGCCGCGACCGAGATCATGAACACGCCGCGGTCGGGCGCCACTTCGATCTCGGCGCCGTGCTTGGTGGGGGGGCGGCGCTCGCTCATTTCGATGCCTGCTCGAACAGGCGCGCGCGGGGGTCGTTGCCGTTGGACGCATCCGCGAGCGCTTGCACCGCCGCGCTCTGTTCCTCGGTGAGCTCGTCGGGGACGTCGATCACGAAGCGGTAGTGAATGTCCCCGCGGTCTTTCCCGCCGAGCTTCGGCGGGCCCTCTCCGCGCAGGCGCTGCACCGTGCCGTGGGTCGTGCCGGGCCGTACGCGCAGCGTCTTGGCGCCGTTCAGGGTGGGCACCTTCACCTCGGCGCCGCGCAGTGCCTCCGGGATCGTCAAGGGGACCTCGACCTCGACGTTGTCCCCGCGCCGTTTGAACACCGGCGAGGGCGACACATGCGTGATCACGTACAGGTCGCCCGGAGGGCCGCCGCGCGGGCCGGCCTCGCCCTTGCCGGGCAGGCGGATGCGCGAGCCCTCCTTCACCCCCGCAGGGATGTTGACGCGGTATTTCTTCACCGTGCGCACCGCGCCCGAGCCGTGGCAGGTGGGGCAGGGATCCTCGATCACGGTGCCGGAGCCGCCGCAGCGCGAGCAGGGCTGGGAGATCGAGAACATCCCCTGGCCCTGAGTCTCGATCCCGCGCCCCTCGCACTTCGGGCACACCTTCGGCGTGGTGCCCGGCTTGGCGCCGGTGCCGTGGCAGGTCGAGCAGATCGTCTGCGTGGCCACTGAGAGCGGCACCTGCGCACCCGACACCGCCTGATCGAAGGAGATCGATACCTGCGTCTCCAGGTCGCGCCCGCGCTCCGGGCGCGGCTGCGCGCGCGTGCGCCGCCCGCTCGCCGACCCGCTGAAGAGATTGGAGAGAATGTCGCCCATCGAGGAGGCGTCGAAGTCGAAGTTGCCAAAGCCCCCGAACCCACTGCCCCCAGCGTTGGCGTAGGGCCCGGTGCCACTGTCGTACTGCTTGCGCTTCTCGGGGTCGGACAGCACGTCGTATGCGTGCGAGATCTCCTTGAAGTGCGACTCCGCCTGCTTGTCGTCGGGGTTGCGATCGGGGTGGTACTGACGCGCGAGCTTGCGGTAGGCCTTCTTCAGCTCGTCGGGGGTTGCCTTCTTATCGACGCCCAGCGTCGCGTACAGGTCCTGTTTGGCCGCCATCGTTACGCGCCTCCTAAGCCGCCACCACGACACGCGCGGGGCGGATCACGGTGCCGTTCAGGCGATACCCGGGCTGGTAGACCTCCGCCACGGTGCCGCTGGCGGCGCCCTCGACCGACTGCTGCGCCATCGCCTCGTGGTGGACGGGGTCGAACCGCTCGCCCTTGGGGTCGAACGACTCGACGCCCACGCGCGCGAGCGCCGCGCTCAGCTCCGTCCGCACCAGCCGCACGCCCTCGAGCAGCGGGTCCTCCTGGTCTGCGGACCCCAGCGCCCGGTCGAGGTTGTCGAGCGCAGGCAGCAACTCCTTGGCGAGCTTTGCCACGCCGCGCTCGGCCGCCGCGGCCGACTCCTTCGCCACGCGCTTGCGGTAGTTCTCGAAGTCCGCCTGGGTGCGCTGCGCGAGCGCGAGGTACTCATCGCGCTGCGCCGCCGTCTTGACGAACTCGCTCAGGTCGCCTTCGACCTCGGCGCCGTCCACCGCGTCCGGCTCCTCACCATCCGCTGCGTCGGCGCCGTACGAGCTAGCCTCGCCCAGGTCGACGGGAGGAAGGTAGTCGCGTTCAGCGTCCCTCCTGGCAGACTCATCTTCGGCTCTCTTCAGTTCCTCTTCCTGCCTCTGATCGATGTCCGTCATCGCGCTCTACGCCTTCGTCTCGTCGACGACCTCGGCATCTACCACGTCCTCATCGCCCGCGGACGCGCCATTGCCGTCGGTCGAGGCGTTGGGTGGGTGGGAATCCATTCCGCTGGCCGTCGCGGCCTGCTCCTGGGCGCGCTGGTACATCGCCTCCGAAACAGCATGGAAGGCGCTCTGCAGCACGTCGGTCTTGGCGTTGATCGCGGCGGGATCCTCGGACTCCAGCGAGTCGCGCACCTCCTTGATCGCCTCCTCGATGCGCTGCTTGGAGTCGGCGTCGACCTGGTCGCCGAGGTCGGAGAGCTGTTTCTCGGCCTGGTAGGCGGCGTTCTCGCCGTTGTTGCGCGCCTCGGCGAGCTCGCGGGCGCGAGCGTCCTCCTCGGCGTGGGACTCGGCGTCGGAGACCATGTTCTTGATCTCCTCGTCCGACAGTCCGGAGCCGGACTTGATCTCGATCTTCTGCTCCTTGCCGGTCCCGAGATCCTTCGCGGAGACGTTGAGGATGCCGTTCGCGTCGATGTCGAACGCGACCTCGATCTGCGGGATGCCTCGCGGCGCCGGCGGGATGCCGGTGAGCTGGAACTTGCCGAGCGACTTGTTGTACTGGGCCATCTCGCGCTCGCCCTGGAGCACATGGATTTCAACCGAGGGCTGGTTGTCCTCGGCGGTCGAGAAGACCTCGCCCTTGCGC
>CAYNGQ010000192.1:0-2313 GCA_964396735.1 uncultured Solirubrobacteraceae bacterium
ACGAAGCTCCTCGGCGAGCTGACGCTGACGCTCGCCCGACAATCGCGGCATCACTTCCCGAAGCAGGGCCGCGGCCCCACGACTAGTCTCGGGTGCCGTCGAAGCAAGCCGCTGCTCGCTCTCTCGAGCAAACCGACGAAGTTCCTCGCTGATCGGCACAAGCAAAGTGTATGCCACGTATGGCGGCACGATTCGAACAAAGACCTCGCACCCGGCGAAAACGGGGAGGCTGCCGGGTTCGAACACTGAACTCCAACCCGGCGAAAACGGAGGGGGCGGTGTGTGGTTTCAAGACACAACAAAACGGGGATGGCGGGAAGGTTCTCGAAATCTCCGTGGCCGCTGATTGAACGACTCCACGCACGAAGATTCGGTCCTTCTCGATTGCAGCCACGCGATGCCGGCGCGCTGGGGGCCACCAAACCTGGTGACCCCCAGTGTGGCGCAGCGTTGGATGAGCTGTATCACGACGTCGACGATGGTCGCGATTCCCGCTACCAGTGCGACACAGGCCCCAATCGTCATGCCGTCGAACTCGAAGATAAAGTGGAATGAGAGTCGTGTGGGGGGTCTTCGAGGCGTCGGCTGACTCGCTTCTTACGTGCATGTACTTCCCTTTCACCGGGTTCCGCAGTACCAGCGAATCACCAGCAGGCTGTCGGCGTTTGCTTCGCCCGACTAGATTCCTCATCCGAAAGACGTCGGCATCGTTTGTGCTGATACGGGGTGAGCCATACGTACTGGCGTAGTGGTACTCACCGTGTCTTTGTAGAGCGAGGGTGCTAGTGGGTTCCCCGGCGACGTTTGCCGGTTTCCATAACGAGGGGTGATGGTGCTGGCGGCGAAGTCCTTGAGTCGAGATCGCTACTCGACCGGGAGGGGCTATGGCCGCCAGGGTGCAGTTGCGGGAGATCACCAGCGAGGAGGGCAACCGGCTGCTTCGGATCGTGCGTCGCACGTCGGGGTCGGTCGTGACGTGGCGCCGCGCGCAGATCGTGCTCCTGTCGGCGCAGGGCATGTCGCCGCGGGCGATCAGTGAGGTGGTGTTCACCGACCCGGACACGGTCCGGGATGTGATCCACAACTTCAACCGGGACGGGTTCGACGCGCTGTATCCGCGCTATCGCGGCGGCCGGCCGCAGACGTTCACGCTGCCAAAGCGCCACGAGATCAAGCGGATCGCGCTCGCTGACCCGCAGGACCTCGATCAGCCGTTTGCGACCTGGAGTCTGTCGAAGCTCGCGGACCACCTGGTCGCCGAGGGGGTGGTCACGGACATCTCCCACGAGGGTTTGCGTCAGCTTCTTCGCGAGGAGAACGTCCGGTTTCAAGCCGTGAGGACATGGAAGCGCTCTACCGACCCGGATTTCGTGGCCAAGCGTGACCGGATCGTTGAGCTCTACGAGCTGGCCGAGGCAGGCGAGCAGGTCGTGATCTACCTCGATGAGTTCGGGCCGCTGAATCTGCAGCCCCAGCCCGGTGGCAAGGGCTGGGCGCCCCGCGCGAAGCCCAAGCGGATCCGTGCGACTACAAGCGCCCGCACGGCGTCAGGCATCTCATCGCCGCCCATGACGTCAGCGCCGACCGGCTCTACGGGCACATCAAGAAGCGCAAGACCCGCGTCGAGTTCTTGGAGTTCTGCCGCTACATCCGCTCGCTGCATCCCGTCGAGACGCGGCTGCACTTCGTCCTCGACAACTTCAGCCCCCACCACGGCAAGCAGATGCGCGACTGGGCGACCCTGAACAACGTCGAGCTGGCCTATACCCCGCACTACGCCTCCTGGCTCAACAGGATCGAGGCGCAGTTCCGAGCGCTGCGGTACTTCACGCTCGCCGGCACCGACCACCCCGACCACGCCACCCAAGCCCGCCTCACCCGCCGATACATCCACTGGCGCAACCGCAACACCGACAACCCCCGCCTAAAACGACTCATCAACACGGCAAACGTTGCCTGACACTCCACTAGCTCGTGCAACTGGCTGCCAGTAAGCCTTGGCGAGGAGTCATGGCCAGCGAGCAGGGCGTTGACTTCCCCGTGCGAGTCGATACGGGCGATGAGGCGCTGCGCGGCATCGCGAATAGCCCCGAACTCGAAGTGCTTATTCTCCTCGTTCTCGTCCTTCCAGCTTGGATAAAGGGCGGACAGGATCGGCAGCACACGCTCGCTCAGCTCTAGAGCGCGCGAACGACCGCAGGCGGCCCCCGAGGTCGCCGTTATGAAGTTGCCGGATGATTGGTTGACCGGCTTCGTCTGCGTCACAAACTGTTGCAGCTCGGTCTTGATGCCCTCAAGATCCACTCCCTCGAA